>NZ_CP081154.1 GCF_025140835.1 Aliiroseovarius sp. M344 | reverse complement strand
AGTTTTGGGCACGACTGACCCAGACCGTCAGCCGGGCGGCGTCCACAGCAAATAGGCGGCGATCGCCTCAAGGTCGCTGTCTGGCAGTTGCTTGGTGTTGGCAATCACCTCGACCATCTCACCGCCGGCGGAATCGTATTCCGGTGTCAGGCCGGTTTTCAGGTAGGCGACGATGTCATTGGCCGACCATTGCAGGCTTTTGGCCCGAATATCCGGCGTCCGGCCATTGCTGCCGGGAATAGGTGCACCGGCCAGCCACGCGTCCCATTTCATTCCGCCCAACAGGTTGCGGGGGGTGTGGCATTCGCCGCAATGCCCCAACGCCTCGACCAATTCGCGGCCGCGCGTCTGCTCGGGTGTAAGAGCGGCTGTCACCACCCAGTCGGGGCGGTTGAAAAGCAACTTCCATCCGCCCATGCTGGCGCGGATGTTGAACGGAAAGCCCACGTCATGCGGCAGGCTGGGTGTTTGATCGGCGGGCAGGGTGCGCAGATGCGCGATCATGTCGGCCACATCCGCCACATCCGCCCGACCGTATGATCCATAGGGGAAAACCGGGAAGTAATGCTGGCCTCCGGGCGACGTGCCTTTCAGGACCGCATTTGCGATCTCCAGATCAGTCCATCCGCCAATACCGTGGGTGGTGTCCATCGAAATGTTTGGCGCATAGAACGTGCCAAAATCAGTTACGAAGGATTTGCCGCCGCTCAGCAGCGCTTGATCCTCTGACTTCGGCGCCATATGGCAACTCGCGCAGCCCATGGCTGCAAAAACCAGCGCACCGTTGGTGGCATCTGGGGTGAGGTCAGCCAATGCATCCGCGGGAAGCTGCTGTGGGCGCGTGGCAAACAAGCCCAACGCACACAGCGCAGCCCCTAACAGTAACAGTCTGAAGGCCAAGCGCTTCATAGATCGCGTCTGCATTGGCTCACGTGGTTAGTTGTCCGACTGACGGTAATCCTTGTGGCATGCGCCACAGGATTCGCCCAGCGGACCCATTGCAGCCTTGAGGGCATCCAGATCGGTGCCAGCCGCTGACTGCATCGCCAGAACCGCTTCATAGAACTCTTTGCCCTTTGTGCCGACTTCACTGCCATCGGCCCAGATCGCGGGAAGCGCGCGGGTTTTTTCGATGCTTTCATTGTCGCTGCCGGGCAGCCAATACCCCCCCTGAGGCAGACCGGCAATGGCCACCAAGCCATCCGCTGCGGTTTGAGCCGCCTCGGCGTCATAGGGTGCTTCTTCCTTCGCCATGGCGCCAAGGGTGCCAAGATGGAAGGCATAAAGCTGCATATGCGCTTGTCGTGCCTTGGCGGCGGACGCGAGTTGTTTCTCGTTATGGCCATCTGCAAAGGCCAGTGTTGCAACTGATAAAGCCCCAACGGCGAGGCCTGCCATCATATAGTTCCGCATCTCAATCCTCCGTGCTGCGTGTTGCGAATTTTATTGCCTTTAGGGTAACTGTTCAAAAATATGGTAACAGTATGCAAATAAGCGAAAGAGGCTATGAAAAATTGCACAACGAAAATTGGGATGATCTGCGCTATGTTCTGACCGTGGCCGAGACCGGATCGGTGTTGCAGGCGGCAAAGCGGTTGGGGGTAAACCATGCGACCGTGTTGCGCCATGTCGCGGCCTTTGAAGAGCGCCACGGCGCGGCGGTTTTTGAACGCACAGCGCAGGGGTATCGGCTGTTGCCCGACCGCGTGCATGTGATTCGCGCCGCGCAAAATGCCGAGGCTGCAATCCGCGAGGTCAGCCGCCTTGCAAGCGGCGGTCGTCAGGAGCTTTCAGGCACGGTCAGGATCACATCGACTGATTCACTTTGTGCGACGGTCCTGTCTCAATTTGCCATGGGCCTTTCGGCGGGGGACCGCAATCTGCGGGTAACGCTTCTAAGCAGCAACGCCCATCTGGACCTGATCCGAGAGCAAGCCCATATCGTCGTGCGCCCATCCGTCGCTTTGTCAGATGATCTTGTCGGCACGGCGGTCACCGAGCTTGGTTTTGCGGCCTATGGCACCCACGAGGCCGAGACGACATGGTTCGTGCTGGCGGGCCCCTTGTCGCGGTCTATTGCAGCGAAATGGATGGGCGACAATATCGGCCGTGATCAACTTTCGACAGCCTGCGACAGCTTCCTGACATTGCGCGAGATGGCCGCGCTTGGCGGTGGCATCTCGGTGCTGCCGTGCATAATTGGCGACCACGACCCGCGATTGGTCAGATTGCAGGGCGCGATGCCGCACCTGACCGTGCCGCTTTGGGTGGCGCACCATGTCGACACAGTCGAAACGCAACAGATGCGGGCGGTGCGCAAACGGCTGGGAGAGTTCTTGGCGGGTCAAAGCGCGGTGCTGTTGGGGGCAGGCGGTGCTTAGCGGTTTTGGCGGGTGGGAAGGCGAGGTTGGATGGCCAAGCGTTCCGAATCGAGGTGTCGTGATGAAGGTCTGGATTGCGGAACAAAGCCGCCGCTGAACGCTATAACTCGAAGGTCTGCTTTCCTGTCGAATAGCAAAATGCGGTCGCTTTTCTGGCTCAACAATCGCAAGTGCATTGGCTTAGTTCTCATCCGAAACGGCCTACGCCGCCTCAGTCGGGGAAAACCTTATGCTGATTTACGTACTACTGGGATCTCACCAAAGCCCAATCCGTGCTGCCCTCTTGGCAATTCCTCTGCTTGGCTGCGGGTTAGAGAAGCGCGGGCTTGCGGGCCGTATGAACCAAAATCCTTTTTAAGGAAAGGCACGGCTGCTTCGACGGCTGCGCGCTGTTGTGCCGAGAGCATTTTCAATGCTGTCTCACCGGGATAAAAACTTTCGGTGGCAAGACCATCCGCGAAGATGATGCTGTGTGCTGGCAGCAGGACGTGGAAATACTCAACCTTTGTGCGGCCTTGCATTCTGCGCACGCCCCGTTGTTTTGACAGCCCCTTTGCGGGCGCGAGAACGCCTTGGCCGTCGGTGCCATCCAGCAAAATCTTGTGCTGAGGTGACAAGACCAAATCCCGAATTGGTTTGTCCGTTCCTAAGGAATGAGAGGCGATCAAAATCGGCTTTTGATCTTCGTTTTTGGCGTCAAATTCTATCTTGGTTCTGCCAATCCAAAGAACCGGTTGAGCACCGGCATCCGCGGTTTCCACCAGATCACCCCTGTGCAGGTCTTCTATGGCAACTTCCCCATTTGGGGTTAGCAGCATCGTGCCGGCCGCAAAACAGATGACGCCGGGGAATTTCACCTCGGTCGTTGTGTCGAGTTCGGCGACAGAACCTTTGGTATTCCCATTTTGCAGGTTTGGGTAATCCGGATCGCCGGGAAGGCCGGTGAGATCGAGTGCGAATGTATCGCCGATCGAAAGCGTGCCGCCAGTCGGAACCGAGGTGATCCGTATATAGGCGGCAGGTTGCAGTGGATCACCGCGAACATCGTGGGAGCCCAGATAATCGTAAGTGTATACAAGGCCGCCGATCGTGATGGTATCCCCTGCCGCCACGTCGCTGAGTGTAACAATATCAAATTCATTGAAGACCGCGCCGCTGACCGTGCCGGTAGTGATGTTGATATTGCCACCGTCGACAAACGGGTCACCATTTACGGTTTGCAGGGTATACGAGAACGAGCCGGGCATGGGGCTACTCCTGGGAACAAATTTTTCGGTGCTTGCCGCGAGAACATTGCAGAACTCGGCACCATCTTCACATGGGAATATGCCAGAAGTCAGCAAAAATTAAGTCGAAAACCGAGCAATGTGGCAATCGCGCCAGAACAATTGGGTCAACGCCAGCAATGCTGACCGTCGCGTGTTGAGTTGGCAATGGATGCAGACGTTCGTGCAATTCGCAGCAACGGTTAATATGGGCTCAAAGCAGCCATTCGACAGGCCTTTTTCGTAAAGGTCAAAGCAAGTGGGCGCTCTGCAAAACAGCCTCATCAATTATGCGTCAATTCGGCATTTCCGGCGGGTCGGACACTTGGTCAAGCTGGCCATTGCAGTTAACGTGGCTGGGTCGGCATTACCGACCGAGGACCTAAACCGGGACAAGCGCGATGGATCGGCGAACCACGTCCTCTCAGACGCAGGAAGACAGTCTGACGGGAAAAACACGAGACGAGGCGATTGAGCGGCTGTATGATGTAGCGCTTGATCCGACCCGCTATGAGACGTTGCTGGACGTCTGGGAAACCGCCATTGCGCCGCTGCGCGAGGGGGCGGATTTCTCGTCGCCGCGGCTGTTGGATGACGCGACGATGTCCAGCCATTTCGACCGGGCAGGGGCCTTTCTTGACCGGTTGGATCAAAGCAGCACGCAAGATGAACTGGACGCGGCCTTGGCGCCGTTCGATATGGTTGCGGCTTTCCTGTTTGATGCCGATCACATCGTGGCGGCGGCAAACCCGGCGGCCCGCGCGTTGCTGGGCCTTAAGCTGGGGGCCCCGCTTGGAACGATGCTGGTGAATGCCGAAGACATCGACAGTATTCTGACCACGTCCCGTTCATTGCTGACAGGGCAGGCAGAAAACGCCGCTGTGTTGCGGTTGCGGTCGCGCGCCAAGGGTCATTTTATCGTAGTGCGCCTGCAGGTGATGCAGGTTGGCGCCGGTGACCAATTTGTGCTGGCCGCCTCGTCCGAGGTGAGTTGCCCGGCGGGATTTTCCGACATTTTGAAGCGCGCCTTCGATTTGACCACTGCCGAGGCGGACGTGGTGCAAAGCCTGGTTGAATGCTGCTCGGTCAAGGATATTGCCGAACAACGCGGTCGGTCCGTCGATACGGTGCGCGCGCAGATCAAATCAATCCTGTCCAAAACTGAAACCCGGTCTCAGGTCGAGCTGGTCCGATTGGCGCTGTCGTTGATGGATATGTCGAACCTGACCTTGAAGACCGACCCCGGCCCGCGGCTGTTAAGCCGGGGCTATGCCACGTTGCAGGAGCGCCCGTTCAAAACGCTGACCACGCCGGATGGGCGGCGGCTGGATTATCTGACGCTTGGGGCCGAGGACGGAGCGCCCCTTTTGTTTTTGCCACTGGATTACGGGCTGGTGCGCTGGCCGTCTTCGGCGGAAGCCGACGCGGCGCGGCGCGGCATTCGTGTCATCGTGCCGGTGCGCGCAGGCTATGGGCTGTCGGATATGGTCACCAAGGGGCAGGATTACGACGCGCTGGCCACCCAGGATACGCTACAAGTTCTGGACGCCGAGAATGTCACCCGTTGCCCGATCGTCAGCCTTGGGTCTGACAGCTTTTATGCCATGAAACTGGCCAATCGCGTACCCGACAGGATCACGGCGATTATCGCGGCAGGGGGCATCCTGCCCATGACCCGCCGCGAGCAATATGAGCGGATGGAAAAGTGGCACCGATTCATTTTGGCGGGCGCGAAATATACGCCGCACCTTCTGCCCTTCATGGTGAAAGCCGGGTTCTATCTGGCGCGCAAGATCGGCAAGCGGGGGTTCATTCACGCGGTCTATGGCAATTGCCCAGCTGACGTGGACACGTTCGAAGACCCCGAAGTGTTCGAGGCGATCGTGACCGGATCGGAAACCGCGCTGACCGATGATCACAGCGCGCACGAAGCGTTCTCGCGGATGGTTCTGGGGGAACAGAAAAGCGATTGGACCCCGCTGGTCGATGCCCTGAAGGGGAAATTGCCGGTGGTGTTCTTCAACGGCACGCAGGATCCGCAGGTGCCCGTCGGCACGCTGGAGGAGTTTCAGGCCGACCACGACTGGATCGACTATCGCGTATACGACGACAGCGGCCAGTTAATCTTCTTTCGGCACTGGAAAAAGGTTCTGGACGAGGCAGAAAACCACCTGTCGCGCTAGCTTTTACCCTATGTGGGGTATGATCCTTTCGGTCACAATTCCTATCATGGTTGTATTAAGACCAAGGAATTTAAAGTTGCCAAACGTATTCTCAATTACCGGGAAAAACCCGAGCGTCTGCTGTGCAGGGGTTCATGGACCAATTGCCCACTTAGGTGGGCATCGCGCTGGTCTTAGAAGGGGGTGGGCGTGTGGTGATGGCACGGGGTATTTGCTGTCGGGAACATCGGCAGCGACCCCCGTGTTTTAGACCCTAACAGATGCCACCGGACCGGGGACTTCCTGCCCTGATCCGGTGGTTTTTGTTTTTTGGGTGGTTTTGGAGTGCTTTGTCTAACGGCGTTTTACCTTTGACCTGAGGCATCAGACAACGGCGGATCGCCTGGGGGTGGAGCGGACCAAAGGGCAACCCACCGCAGGACGCGTCAGTGACTGGCTCGGTTTGGCTCGCGGTGGGTTGCTTTTGGGTTTTCTGACTTGGGGAGGGCGAGGCGTCAGGCTGCAGCGAATGCCCGGATTGTGTCCGAGCTGTCCGATGCTGCACTAAGTATGAATGGCTGGCCTACAAATGTGACCCACTCGCCATTCCTGCGATCATCGCGCCAAGCGCTACAAGATGGACCAACATCAGTGCTTTATCGTTCCACATCGCACCGACCGCAAACCAACCCAATACGCCGATCAAGAATAAATAGAGGTTCCAAGGCGCCCACCCAAAGCCCGTCGCGGTGTATCCCATAATCTGAATGATTGATGCTCCCCATTTGACCCCAAAGACGATGCGGTCAGATGGTGACCTCTGCGCAATGAAGTCAGACGGCACGGGTTAAACCCCCGTCGATACGCAAGTTCTGCCCCGTCATGTAGCCGCCGCCATCAGACGCGAGCAAAGAAATCACCGAGGACACTTCATCAGCGCGACCATAGCGACCCATTGGAATGCGCGCTTTGCGATCTTCGGTTTCCGGCAGACTGTCAATGAAGCCGGGCAGGACATTGTTCATGCGGATGTTGTCGGCCGCGTATTTGTCAGAATAGAGCTTGGCAAATGCAGCCAACCCCGCGCGAAAAACGCCTGACGTCGGGAACAGAGGATCAGGTTCAAATGCAGCGAAAGTCGAAATGTTGATGATCGCACCACCGCCTTGCTTTTGCATCAGCGGAGTTACCAATCGCGTCGGGCGGATGACATTCATCAGGTAGACTTCCATGCCTTGATGCCAGTCGTCGTCGCTAATCTCCAACACCGGGCCTTTCGGACCGTGGCCTGCCGAATTGACTAGCACATCAACACGCCCCCACCGATCCTGTGCGCCTTGAACGAGTGATAACAAATCATCCCCGTTCAAGTTAGAGCCGGTCACACCAAACCCACCAAGCTTTGTGCCAAGGGCTTCGCCCCGTCCCGACGACGACAGAACACCAACCTTGAAACCGTCGGTTGCAAGGCAACGCGCCACATCTGCGCCCATCCCGCTGCCGCCTGCCGTAATAAGAGCTACTTTTTCTACTGACATTTTCGCCTCCATAACTGGTACGATGGAGTATATTGGCCAATGATTGCATTAACGATTGAGATTTGATGTTTCATGGCAATAGAAATACTATTGCACAATGACACCACTTCCCCCTCTAAATGGACTCCGAGCTTTTGATGTTGCCGGTCGTCGGCTGAGTTTCCGCGCTGCGGCCGATGAGATGGGCGTCACGCAAGGAGCCGTGGCGCAGCAGATACGTCAGCTGGAAGCGCATCTCGGCATCACACTATTTGACAGATTACCAAAAGGATTGGCACTGACAGCCGCAGGTCGCAGTTATCATGAAAGAATCGCGCGTGCGTTTGCAGAGCTGCGTTCAGCAACAATTGAATTGAAGCCGGAACCCGGTAAGGTCTTGATCAGCGTCACGCCAACCTTTGCGTCTAAATGGCTTATTCCAAACCTGCCCGACTTCGCTGAAAAGCATCCTGACGTTGATTTACGCATCCTCGCGACCGAAAAGGTGTCCAGCTTTCATAGCGATGGAATTGATCTTGCTATTCGGCAGGGAAAGCCACCGTTTGGTTCGGCGCTGAACGCCACCCTTTTGTTCAAACAAGAAGTGGTCGCGGTTGCTGCACCCAAGCTGGTTGAAGGCTCAGGGCGGTCCGTTGAACTGGAACTACTATCAGTTTTGCCAAAGATCCATGACACCCATGATCTATGGCCCAGCGTTTTGGAAGAACTGGGCGTGTTGGATCAAAGCAAGCGTGGACTTCGGCTGAGTCAAACAGCGCTAGCGGTGGATGCCGCCGTTTCTGGGCAGGGCGTCACTCTTGTAAGCCGATTTCTTGTCTCTAACGACATCGCAGCAGGCAACCTTGTAGAGATTGGACCATCGAGCACCGTCGGAACACAGGATTTCTATCTTCTGTCTTTGCGTAAATCGGCATCAAATGCGTCGATTGAAGCAGTTGTATCTTGGTTGGCTTCACGCGCCGACCATGCGGATTAAACTCCAAGAACATCATGCAGCAGCGGAGATTGGTTCAGTGGCAGCGAACGGCAGCAAAGTCCGCACACCCAACATCGCATCGCTGGCGTTACTTAAACTGGCCTAAAACCCTCGGGATTCTGCCCTCTCCTTAACAATAGTCAAGCTGCTGACATCACGGCTCCGTTATCCAGAAAATTGGATAACTGAACTGGAGGCCAATATGCGAGAAGTCATGACCAAGACCATGGCGCGTAACGTGTTCTATGGCGGCTCGTTGTTTTTCATTGTGGTCTTTTTGATCCTGTCGGCGCATTCGGTGCGATACGTGGTGACCAAATCGACTGCAAATGCAGAACTGACGGAAAGCGTAGTGCGCGGCAAACATGTGTGGGAAAAGAACGCCTGCATCAACTGCCATACGATTATGGGCGAGGGCGCTTACTTTGCTCCCGAGCTGCAAAACGTGATGTCCCGGTGGGGTGTTGACGATGACCCGGAAGCAGCATTCGAAGTGCTGAAGGGCTGGATGGAAGCACAACCCACCGGCATCGAGGGGCGGCGTCAAATGCCGCAATTCAACCTGAGCGACGAGCAGATTCGTGAACTTGCAGACTTCTTCCTGTGGGTGAACACCATCGACGCACAGGGCTGGCCCCCCAACGAGGCGGGCTAAGGCCGGAAGAGGAGACGTGAAATGAAATACCAAACACAAAAAATTGCCTATTGGTACTTCCTGGCAGCCATGGCGGTCTTTGCCGTTCAGGTGCTGGGCGGTCTGTGGGCCGGCTGGATCTATGTCAGCCCGAACTTCTTGTCCGAGCTGATGCCTTTCAACATCGTGCGCATGTTGCACACCAACGCGCTGATCGTCTGGCTTCTGCTGGGCTTCTTCGGTGCGGCTTACTTCCTTGTACCGGAAGAAGCCGAGCGTGAGATGCATTCGCCAATGCTGGCCTATCTCCAGCTGGGCATTATGCTTCTTGGCACTGCGGGCGCGGTCGTAACTTATACGTTCGACCTGTTCCACGGTCATTGGCTCTTTGGTATGGAAGGGCGCGAGTTCATCGAACAACCCGTCTGGGTCAAAGTGGGCATCGTCGTGGCTGCGCTGATCTTCCTGTACAACGTGTCGATGACAGTGCTGAAGGGTCGCAAGACGGCGATCACAAACGTGCTGCTTCTGGGCCTTTGGGGTCTGTCGCTGCTGTTCCTGTTTGCCTTCTATAACCCGGGCAACCTGTCGCTGGACAAAATGTTCTGGTGGTACATCGTCCACTTGTGGGTGGAAGGCACCTGGGAGCTGGTTATGGCGTCCATCCTTGCCTTCTTGCTGCTGAAACTGACCGGTGTCGACCGTGAGATCATTGAAAAATGGCTCTATATCATCGTCGCCACCGCGCTGTTCTCGGGCATTCTGGGAACGGGTCACCACTACTACTGGATCGGTCTGCCGAGCTATTGGCAGTGGATCGGGTCGATCTTCTCGACGCTTGAGGTGATCCCCTTCTTCGCAATGATGAGCTTCAGCTTCGTCATGGTGTGGAAAGGCAAACGCGACCACCCGAACAAAGCTGCCCTTCTGTGGGCGCTGGGTGCCGCAACCGTCGCCTTCTTCGGCGCGGGTGTCTGGGGCTTCCTGCATACGCTGCACGGTGTGAACTATTACACCCACGGCACACAGATCACCGCAGCCCACGGTCACTTGGCGTTCTTTGGCGCTTATGTGTCAGTGAACCTTGCGATCATCACCTATGCCATGCCGATCCTGCGCGGACGTGATCCGTATAACCAGGTTCTGAACATGGCGAGCTTCTGGCTGATGACCGGCGGTATGTCCTTCATGACCTTCGTCCTGACCTTTGCAGGGACGGTTCAGACCCACATGCAACGTGTGTTGGGCGAGAACTTCATGGAAATTCAGGAAGGCGTGCACCTGTTCTTCATCATGCGTTGGGTCTCTGGCCTTGCGGTGGTGATTGGTGCGATCCTGTTCATCTATGCGCAACTGGTGCCGCGTCGCGAAGTCATCGAGAAGACGGACCAGTATGAAAGCGAAGGTGCCTGATGGCTGCCGTTGACAAAAAAACGGAGGGGGCTTCGGCCCCCTTCTACTCACCCGTTTCTGACGAATGCGATATTTTCGAAGCTGCCGAACGCCATGGGCTGCCGCTGCTTTTGAAAGGTCCGACCGGTTGCGGCAAGACCCGCTTCGTCTCTCATATGGCTGCCCGACTGGGTCGCCCGTTATACACCGTAGCCTGTCACGATGACCTGTCCGCCGCCGACCTTGTTGGTCGCTACCTGCTGAAAGGCGGGGAAACGGTTTGGGTCGATGGCCCACTGACCCGCGCTGTGCGGGAAGGGGCAATCTGTTATCTGGACGAGGTGGTCGAGGCGCGCAAGGACGTGACCGTTGTCTTGCACCCGCTGACCGATGACCGCCGTATCCTGCCGCTGGATAAAACCGGCGAAGAGATCGAGGCCGCCCCCGGCTTCATGCTCGTGGCAAGTTACAATCCGGGGTATCAGAATATCCTGAAGACCCTGAAACCATCCACCCGCCAACGTTTTCTGTCGATCGACTTCGATTTTCCCTCCCACGACCGTGAAATCGATATTGTCACACGCGAAAGCGGGCTGGATGTCAGCCGGGCGACGTCCCTTGTCCGGCTGGCACATAAATTGCGCGGCCTGAAAGGGCAGGATCTGGAAGAGGGCGTATCGACCCGTCTGGTGATCTATTGCGCCACGTTGATCGAAGACGGCATGCCCGTCGAACGCGCCATCCGCGCGGCGATGATCGAACCTCTGTCCGATGACGAAGACGTCAAGCAAGGGCTGATGGATCTGGTCACCGCGATCTATGGCTAATGCCACATCCGCGACCGGCCTTGGTGTCGGTCGCGGGCTTACTCACACTGGACGGTCCGCCTGACACCCGAGGTTCCCCATGTCCGAACGCATTTTTGATCCTTTTGAGCCCGAAGAAACCGTCGGCAAGATCTGGCACAAATACGCCAGTGTGTTGGACACGCCGGGCATCCACGATGAAAACGCGGTCAATCTGACCGATGTCGAAGGGCGCTTGGGCGTCTTCTACCGCGGCCTTGGCGGATCGCATTCGACCGAGATCAAGCAGGCCACTGTCGCCGCCTCGCACCACCGTCTGTCTTTCCGCCGGTCGCTTGGCACGTGGCGCGAAACGCAGGCCCGGCCCAGTTTTGACGGCGAGGCGTTGCGCCTGCCAGAAACCATCGCTGAATTCCCGGCGCGCGAGGCCAATGCGGCCTTGTATTTCTGGCTGGTCGCCTCGGTCGCGCATGCGCCCGACCCGGTGGGGGACACCGATCCGCTGCGGTCTGATCTTCGCGCACTGCAAGCGTCGATCGCCATGACACAGGCGACGTTGAAAGACTGTCCCGGCCTGCGCGGGTTTTATGAAACGCTGGTTGGTGCGTGCCGCGCGATGCGGCCAGATGCTAAACTCCCCCGAACCGAGGCCGCGATGGAAGCGGCGATTGACCATCTGCTGGGCGGGCCAGAGCCTGCACGCAAATTGGCAAAGGAATATGTCGGTTTGATCCGCTCGCCCGATGCGGACCTGTCGCATCTGGCAGCCCCGCACGGCTATCGCCCGTTCCGCCCGGTGCCGATGTGGCCCGACCTGCGCCCGATGGTGGCGCGGATGCCAGCCGACCGGTTGGGCGAGGGCGACGAGGAACAGGGCAGCGGGCCGGGGGACGAAGCCGAAGGCACCAAGGCTGCGCGCCGGTCTGAAAGCGATCAAGCCGAACGCCGCGACAGCCTGATCCTGCACAAGTTCGAAGCGATCTTTTCGTGGGTCGAAAGCCTGAACATGAACCGTCGCATCGAAGATGATGACGAGGATAACGCCCGCCGCGCCGCCGAGGATCAGGACGAGCTGGCACTGGGGCAGGTGTCGAAGAAGACCGCAACGCGGCTGAAGTTCCACCTCGACCTGTCACCCGAGGATGCCGAGCGCGAGCGTTTGTCCGGCAAGCACCTCTATCCCGAATGGGATCACCGCACCTCAAGCTATATCCCCGATCACGCGCGGGTTTTGTCCAGCGTCGCGGACGAGGTTGAGGCGATTGACCACGACCCCGCCACCAACCGCCGTATCCGCGCGGTGAAGCGCCAGTTTGAAGCGCTGCGCCCGAAACGGGTGATCCTGCCGCGTCAGCTGGACGGGGACGAGCTGGACCTTGAAGCCGCGATTGCCGCGCAGGTCGAATTGCGCGCCACGGGTCGGTCCAGCGACCGTGTTTACCGCGCGGCGCGGGTGATGGAACGCGATCTGGCAATCTCGGTCCTGATGGATGTATCGCGCTCGACCGAAAGCGCCATTGGCGACCGGCAGGTGATCGACGTCGAAAAAGAAGCACTGACCGCGCTGGCCTGGGGGCTTGAGGCGTGCGGCGACGATTTCGCGATCCACACGTTTTCATCCCTGAAGCGGGGCCGGGTCTTTGTGCAGGAATGCAAAGGGTTCGACGAAAAAATGGGTCCGCGTGTCGAGGCGCGCATCGGCGGGTTGACGCCAGCCTTCTATACAAGGTTGGGCGCGGCGATCCGCCATGCCTCGGCCGAGCTGGACGACCGCCCGAACACCCGTCGTTTGTTGCTTGTCATCACTGACGGCAAGCCCAATGATCTGGACCATTACGAAGGCCGCCACGGCATTGAAGACAGCCGCATGGCGGTGCGCGAGGCGCGGCGCAAAGGCCACGCCGTGCATGGCGTCGTGGTCGACCAAAAAGGGCAAGGTTGGGTGCACCGCATCTTTGGGGCCGATGGCTTCTCGGTCGTGCCGGACCCCACGCGATTGACCGCCGCATTGCCCGAGATTTATCGCCAGATTACCGGTGGGGCATGACGGATCAAACCTCGGTTCTGGATGAACTGCCCGGCGATCTGATGATCTGGGTTCTGATCGTGTCTGAGCTTTTGGTCTTCGGCGCGGGGCTTTTGGCATTCCTTGGAATGCGCGCGATGGACCCTGTGGGGTTTGCCGCCGACCAGGCGGCACTGAACCGGGTGGCCGGTGCGGCCAACACTATCGTGCTTGTCACCAGCGGCTATTGCACCGCGCGCGCGGTGCATTCGGTGCGGCACATGCGGCTGTGGCTGACGGCGGCGATGGCGTTCGGCGTCGTCTTCCTTATCGTCAAATGGTATGAATATGCTGAAAAAGCCCGCCACGGGATCAGCATCGAGACCAGTGACTTCTTCACCTTCTACTATCTGCTCACCGGATTTCACGCGCTGCATGTGGTGGCTGGGCTGATCATCTTCGCGCTTCTGATGCGCTGGGGCAATCCCCGTAATCTGGAAGCGGGGGCTGCGTTTTGGCACATGGTCGATCTGGTCTGGGTGTTGCTGTTTCCCATCATCTATCTGGTGCACTGATGTCAAACGCTGTCCTGACCCGCGCGCTTGTTTTGCTGATCGGCCTGAGCATGGTGACCACCATCTTTGCAGGCGTCTTGCCTGAGGCTGGGCCAGTCTTTGTGCTGACGGTACTGGTGCTGTCGGGCCTGAAATCCTTCGTGATCCTGTCCGACTATCTGGGCCTGCGCGCGGCCCCATCTTTTCGCGGCGGGTTCACCGCCTTTCTGATCGGGTTTCTGGGTCTCGCCGCGCTGCTTTATGCGTTGCCCTTCGCGATGTAACGCGCTTGATCATGATCAAGCCCCCCGCCACCCGGATACGATATGCTGACTGAAGAACATGACAGGAGTCCTGTAATGAAAACTCTCTATCTGGCCCTATTGGCCGGGATCGTGGCCTCACCCGCCCTTGCCCACCATGATAAGACACCGCTGCGTGAAGCGGTGATTGACGGACATTCGCACGCCGTTGGCGGCGCGACCTTGTGGCTGCTAGGGGCGGCGATTGCGCTGATCCTGGCGCTGGTGGCCGTGCAAAAATCCATCTTCCGCAAGTGATGTCTGTGCCAGAAGGAAAATCCGGGCGGTGGCCGGTCTGGGCCGTTGCGCTTGTGCTGTATCCGCTGGCAGCGGGGGCGGCGGCGGTGAACCTGTTCTTTCTGTTTCTTGTGCTGCAAGCCGTCGGCTTGCGCGCGTTGACCCCGATCGAGTCGATTGTCGGCGGCATCATCCTTGGCGTGCCATTTGCCTGGATTTCGGGCAAATGGATGCGTGGCTTGATTGATCAGGCCGAAGACGACAGCTGACGCGGGTCTTTTTTCAACCTATGCGCGGCGGACTTGACTTTGGTCATTCGGCACGTCCGCCAACCCCATAGGCTACGGTACGTAAGCCAAAAGGGGCCTGTCATGGCAAATGTGGTGCAACGCGTCCTGAGCGAAGGGTTTCGCGCCTTCTTTCTGGGTGCCGCGATCTGGGCAATTTTATCCGGTCTGGTGTGGGAGTTTTGGTTGGGGGCGCAAGCCGCAGGCAACGCCGCCGAATTGACCAGCCTGTCGATGGCCCCGCATCTGTGGCACGCCCATGAAATGGTGTTCGGCTATGCCGGCGCGGCTGTTGCCGGGTTTTTCCTGACCGCCGTGGCCAGCGGGCGCGGGTTGGTTATCGGCATTCTGGCTGCGGTTTGGTTGGCGGGTCGGGTCGGTCTTTGGTACTCCGCCGCGCTTCCGCCCTTGGTGGTCGCTGGTGTCGATCTGGCGTTTTTGACTCTGCTCGCCGTTCGGATCGCGCTGCAACTGGTCAATCGCCCCAAACCACAACACGCAATATTTCTGGTTTTCCTTGGCACGCTGTTGATTGCCAACTTTCTGGTGCATCTGGAATGGACGGGCCTGACGGTCGACACCGCGGGCGCGGGGTTGCGGATTGGGCTGTTGGCCCTTTGTGGCCTGATTGTCGTGCTGGGCGGGCGGGTCACGCCGGGTTTTATTCGAAACGCGATGAACCGGGCGGGCCATGCGCCCGAGGCCCTGCCACCGCAGACCCCGCGCCTTGATCGCCTGGCGGTGCTAGGGGCGATTGCCCTGCCGTGGAGCGTGCTGGTCCCGATGCTCGCGCCCATCGTCGCGCTGGTGTTGGGGGCGGTCCACGGGGTGCGCATTTGTCTGTGGCGTCCGCGTTGGGCTCTGCGCGATCCGCTGTTGTGGTCGCTGTTTGCCGCGCAAGTCTTGATGGTCGCCGGGCTGGTGCTGTTTGCCCTGTCCGGCTGGGGCATCGCCGACGAGGTTGGCGCGCTGCATGTTCTGGGACTGGGCGGCGTCGGCGGTATGACCCTTGCGGTGATGAGCCGCGCTACGCTAGGCCACACGGGTCGCGCGCCTATCGTGCCGCGCGTGGTGGCAATTGGATACGGGCTGATGATCCTGTCAGCACTGACCCGCTGGCTGGCCGCGGACCTTCTGTATCGCTGGTATGATGTGCTGGTGCTGGTTGCGGGGGCGGCGTGGATCGGGGCGTTTGTGCTGTTCCTTGTTGGCATGGTGCCCGCACTGACAGGTGCGCGCACGGCCCGTCCCGCGCCGCCGCCACCCCCGATGCCGCTGCATATGAAAACGGCATCGGCTTGACGTTGGTTAAGTGCGACCGGGCAGGGATGTGCCACTTATGGAGGAAGGCCCACCCACCGAGGTTGTTCCCACATCCTCGTCCCTGTTCTGCGAATACGGCCTCTGTGATCAATGTCGCCTCTGTTCTTGGGTGAGGCCGGCGGCGAAACCGATCACGTTCGGGTTTTCGAACCCATAGGCCAACCGCCCAGACGCATCTGATGCGTTCCGAGGCCGGGTGTCCCCAACCGGGGGCGGGCGGTTGGTCTTACCTTCTTGTGTCATTTGGTATTTATGGCGGCAACACGCGCCACGGTTTTTACCGTCCACTTGACAAACATCATGTCAGCCCCGCTTCCGATCCGGTTCAATACCACAACCGATAAGGCACCGGAGGGACGTCCCATGAATTATCAAGACTATTTCACAAGCCGCCTTGATGCGCTGCGTGATGATGGCAATTACCGTGTTTTTGCCGACCTGCAACGCAAACGCGGCGCGTTCCCGAAGGCCCGCCATACGGGTGCGGATGGCACGGGTGACGTGACGATCTGGTGCTCGAACGACTATCTGGGCATGGGGCAACACCCCGATGTGCTCGCTGCCATGCACAATGCGATTGATACGGTGGGCGCAGGGGCAGGCGGCACGCGCAATATCTCCGGCACCACCCATGACCATGTGTTGCTTGAGGCCGAGCTGGCGGATCTGCACGGCAAAGAAGCCGCGCTTCTGTTCACCTCGGGCTACGTGTCGAACTGGGCCGCCCTTGGGACGCTGGCGTCACAAATTCCCGGCTGCATCGTGTTTTCCGACGCGCTGAACCACGCCTCGATGATTGAAGGCATTCGTCATTCGAAAGCTGCGCGGGTGATCTGGAAGCACAATGATCTGGAGGATCTTGAGGCCAAGCTGGCGGCTGCCGATCCCGACGCCCCCAAGCTGATCGCTTTTGAAAGTGTCTATTCGATGGATGGTGACATCGCGCCGATCAATGAAATCTGTGATCTGGCCGACAAATACAACGCGATGACCTATCTGGACGAAGTGCACGCGGTTGGCCTTTATGGCCCGCGCGGCGCAGGTGTTGCCGAACGCGAAGGGCTGATGGATCGCCTGACGGTGATCGAAGGCACGTTGGGCAAAGCCTTTGGCGTGATGGGCGGCTATATCGCGGCCTCGGCCGAGCTGTGCGATTTCGTACGCAGTTTTGCCAGCGGGTTCATCTTCACCACCGCCTTGCCGCCCGCCGTGGCCGCAGGGGCGCGGGCCTCGGTCCAGCATCTGAAACGCTCGAACGAAGAGCGCAACAGCCAGAAAGAGCGCGTCGCGCGTGTGCGTGAGGGGCTGGATGCGATGGGCATTCCGCATATCGACAACCCCAGTCACATCATTCCGGTGATGGTGGGTGACCCGGTGAAGTGCAAGTTCATCTCGGACACGCTGATGCGTGATTATGGTGTCTATATCCAGCCGATCAATTACCCGACCGTGCCCAAGGGGACCGAGCGTTTGCGCATCACCCCATCGCCGGTGCATTCGGATGCGGATATCGAACATCTGCTGGGCGCGTTGGAAGAGCTTTGGCACCAGTGCGAAGTCGCGCGGGTGCCGATGGCGGCGCAGTAAACCCCCATTCTAAGGACTAATGTGATGAGGATCGCTTCAATCTCGGCCCCCGGTCCGGGTGAAACCGACCGTCTGATTGCCGAGGCCGCCGCGACGCTGGAAGCCGAAGGGTTTTTGCTGAACGGCATCGTGAAAGTCCTGCAAGACGCGCCCAAAGGATCGCATCATTGCGAGATGGATGTGCGCGTATTGTCGGACAACCGCACCATTCGGATCACCCAATCATTGGGCAAGGGCGCACAGGGATGTCGTCTGAACCCGGAAGCCATTGCCGAAGCGGTGGCCGCTGTCGATCAGGCCAGCAGCCTGGAGGCCGATGCCTTCATCCTGAACAAGTTTGGCCCGGAAGAGGCCGAGGGGCGCGGGTTTCGTGCCGCTATCGCTGCTGCTCTTGAGCGCGGCATTCCCGTTCTGGTCGGGCTAGGCGGGGGCGAGGCCAGCCGCAAAGGCTTTGCCGCGTTTGTCGGCGACATGGCCGAGACCCTGCCCGCCGACCCCGACGCCATTTTGACCTGGGTGCGTGGCTAGCGGTTTAGGCTGACGCTGCCTGTTGTGCGGCGTGACCCTCGTCCAGTTTTGCTTTGATGGCGCGGGCCACCATGGCATCAACGCCCGCCAATTGGCTGATCACTGGCAGAACCCGGCCCTTGAAAGCGCAATCGCCCAATTCCTTATGCACGTCTTCGCGCACATGGTCGCCCTCCATTGCGAAGAACGGCAAGCACAGCACGCTGGCTGGCAGGTCTTTGGCAACTTCGGGGATGGTCGGGGATTGTTCTAAGAAGCCGACCTCGACCTTGGTGCCGCCAAGGGCTGTGGCCAATGCGGTGGCAAAATCATAGGTGGCGCGTTCGGGCGCCGGGCGGCCACTGCCGGACCCATGTGCAACCAGCAACAGCGCGTCTTTGGGGCTGACACCTTGGTCTTTCAGCGCGGCGGCAGCCAGATCAGGCAGGGCGGGGTCCATGCCAAAGGGCGCCATCACCTCGAACGGGGCGTCGCCCACGCGACCTGCCAGACAGGTGCGCACGAACCATCCATCGGACATGAACAGCGGATAGACCGGCGCGCCGGGCACCATTTTTTCAAGCTGCGCGCTCAGGCTGCCGCGCTTGGCCAGCGTGGCATGCCCCAGCCGCAATCCGGGCAGATGCGCCTGCACCCGCGCTACGTATTGCGCCAGCGCGGCTTCGGCCGGGTCGGGTGACGACGGTTGCCCGTGCGAGACGATCAGGGCGTCGATATTGTCCATTGGCTGGCTCCTTTTCAAAGCTGGCGCGTGATCAGTGGCTGGTGCCTTCTTCGAAGGTGATCTTGTTCCAGACGTTATACTTGCCGGATGGTTTGCGCATCGGCAATCGTTTCACAATTTCGAGCGTTTTGGCGTCATAGACCAAAACTTCGCCCTCGTCTTCCCAAACTGATACCAGCGCATGGCTGCCATCCTTGGTAAATTCAACGTGGGCGACGGTGGCACCGGGCACAGGTTGCAGGGTCTGCACAATCTCAAGCGTTTCCTTGTCGATGATGTGCATTTTGTCCTTGTTCGGTCCAAAGAACACATCGGCCCAGACATAGGGCGAGTTCTTGTGGCTTCGCATGAAAAAGCCGGGGCCTTCGGTTTCAACCCGTTTCACGGTTTCCCAGCTTTTCATGTCGATCACCGACACAACACCTTCTTTCAGGTGCGGTGTGGCCATGACGGTCGTGTCGCCCCGTTGCCAGGTGATGCCCGACCCAAGATGCGGCATGCCGGGCAGGTCCAGATCGGCGACTTTCATGCCGATCACAAGGTCGATGACCAACCCGTCCTCGCCTTTGCGCGATGCGCCCATGATGTGCTCATAGCTTTGGTCAAAGAAGAAATCGTCCAGATAGTCGGGCGTGGTGATCTTGCGGATCGGAAAGGGCGTGTCCTGTTTGGTCGGCCCTTCGATACGCCAGTCATGGGTGAAGCCTGCTGCAAACAAACCCAAGTCGGGGTGCTTGCTGTATGACACTTCCCAAATCTCGGGCACATCTTTCAGCGCCAGTACGAAACTTTCGCGCGGCGGGGCCTGATACACGGCCGAAACCCGGCTGGGTGTGCCGTCTTTACCCACAACCTCGTGCACCTCGGCGACAGACAGGTCGTCGGTGGACAGGATGGTCAACGTATTGGGCAGGTAGTTCGCGACGGCCAACCATTTTCCGTCGCCCGACATGGCGATGTTGCGGCTGTTCAAGCCGGCGCGCACGCGACCCACCTGTTTCAGAGCGTAAATGTCGTATTTCTGCACCCAGCCATCGCGTGACATGATGAAGACAAACTTGCCGTCGGGCGTGAATTTCGGCCCGCCATGCACGGCGAAGGGTGTTGCAAACCGGTCCAGCACCTCGAACGTGTCGCCATCCAGAACCGAGACGTGATGGTCGCCGGTTTCCACCGCCAGCGTGATGTTCATCGGGTCCGAGGACCAGACGGGCGCATCCACCGGGGCGTAGTCTTCGTCCATCACACGACTGGCCATGATCTCAGCTTCGTTCCACGGGGGAATGACGGCAAGCGGGGTTTTCAGGTAGTCAGCGAGTTCGGCAATACGCTCTTCCGACAATTCCTCGCCATAGGCTGGCATTTGCGTGGTGACGCGGCCGTCACGAATGACAGCAGCAATCTTCGGGCCGCGCATCCGGGCCAGTGTTTCGGGGATCAGCGCAGGACCTTGCGCGCCCAGCCGGTTTTCAGCGTGGCACTCGGCGCAATAGTCCTGATAATCCTGCGCCGGATCGGCGCTTGCCACGAAGGGCAGGGCGGTCAGGGCTGCGGCAAGTGCTACGGCTTTAGAAAAACTGGTGTTTCGGGTCATTACTTTTGCCTCGGAAGGGGGTGACTTCAAGCCGGTCGGCATCGGTCACGCCAATTTCGTCATTTGTCAGATAGCAGGCCGGATCTTCGGCCCACGGATCGCCCGTGACCTGCAGCGCGCGGATGCGGGTGTTGCCGCCACAGACGTCCTTGATCGCGCAGGCCCCGCAGCGGCCCTTCAGCGGACGGGGGCGGGTGCGCAGGGTGGCGAGCATCTGGTCATCGCCGGTCCACAGCTCGGAGAACGGTGTCTCTTTCACGTTGCCGATGGTGTAGTCGGACCAATATGTGTCGGGATGGACCTTGCCCAGAAAGTCGATATTGGCGACGCCCATGCCGGAGGAGTTGCCGCCCCAGGCCACAAGATGCTCGCGCAGATTGGCGACTTTCTCGGCGTCAAACTTCTCGGCCGCCCATTGCAGGAAATAGCCCGCATCGGCGTCGTTGTTGCCAGTCACAATGTCCAGCTGCCGCCCGCCCGAGGCACTTTCCCATGCCCGATCGATCAGCAGGTCCATACCCTTGCGGGTCATGATGTGATGCGCGTCCTCGCCCCGGTTTTTGTCACCGCGGCCGGCATAGACAAGGTGCGACAGATAGAATTTGTCGACCCCTTCGTCATCGCACAGTTTCAGCAGGTCGGGCAGATGGTGTTGCGTGCCTTCGGTCAGGCAAAAGCGCAGGCCAACGCGCACATCGCGCTTTTTCAACTCGCGCACACCGCGCACCGCATCGTCAAACGCGCCATCCACGCCGCGGAACCAGTCGTTGGTTTCGCCAATCCCGTCGATCGAGATGCCAACATAGTTGAACCCGATCTCGGCCACCTGATCGGCGGTCTCGCCGTGGATTTTGGTGCCGTTGGTCGACAGGGCCAACACGCGGGTCAGCTTGCGCGCGCGCTTTGCCAACGGGAACAGATAGGGGCTGTCCAGCGGCTCACCGCCTGACAGGATAATCGCGGGGACTTTGAATTGGCCCAGATCTTCCAACGTGTCCATGGCCTGCGCCTCGGACAGTTCGCCGGGGAAATTCACATCGGCCGACACGGTGTAACAGTGGCGGCATTTCAGGTTGCAGCGACGCGTCAGGTTCCAGATCACCACGGGTTTTACCATCCCGTCACCCCGGCGCTGACGCACGGGGGTCGGTTTGGCAAGCTGGTGCATGTATTCGGTCAGGCGGAACATGTCAGTCCCCTTTCTTACGAAGCCGCAGCCCCGTCTTTTTCAGAATGCGAGTGGAATAGAGCGTGTCACTGCAGCGCAGCGCATCGCCCAGAAGGTCAACGATCTGCTGGCGCTTTTCCTCAACCTCGTCGCGCGATGATCCGTGGACCATGGCAAACAGATTATAAGGCCAGTCGGGCAGGGCGCGCGGGCGTTCATAGCTGTGGGTGACGAAGGGCAGCGCGCCGATTTTCGGGCCGACTTCGTTCAGAACTTCGTCGTCCACATCCCAAACCGTCATGCCATTGGCGGTCATGCCCAGTTTGTAGTGGTTGGGCGCGGCGGCGATCCGGCGGATGACGCCACTTTCCTTCATCGCTGCAAGGCGCGCAGTCAGATCAGCTTCCTCCAGTCCCAGCTTTTCGGCCACCTCGGCATAGGGGGCAGGGACCAGCGGCAGGCCGGATTGCAGCGCTTCGATGATGGCGCGGTCTGTTGCGTCGATGCTCATGCCGCCACCCTGAAGCCGATATAGAATTCCTGAAGTTTTGGGAACAGATTGACCTTCAGGCCGGTTTTGCCCTCGATCCGGGCTGCGACGTCTGCGATGCCCTCAGGGGTTTCGCAAGCCAGCACGAACCACATGTTCAGCTTGTGGGTGCGTTCGTAGTTATGGGCGACTTCCTCGTGGGCGTTCACTTGGTCGTTGACCTCGTCAAACCGGTCGGCTGGCACTTCCATCGCGCACAGGCAGAAGGCCCCACCCATGGCCGCGGCGTCGAAAAACGGACCAAAGCGGGTTAGGACGCCGGAGGCGCGCAGGGCTTTTACCCGGTCCAGCAATGCCTCTTCCGTCAGCCCAAGTTTCTCGGCCAAAGGCGCAAAGGGGCGGTGGTCCAGCGGCAGGTCGTCCTGCAATGCGTTCACCAAAGCGCGGTCGATATCGTCAAGGGCGGTCATTCTGCGGCCTCCTTTTCTTTGGCGATCATCGCGCCGGTCTGGCGGAAGCAGCGGGTGGAAAACAGCACCTTGTGGTCCACATCAGTCAACGCTGGCAGCGCCTTTGCCTTGTCCAGAACCGCCAACGCATCTGCGCGCGATTGGGCGTGGATCATGCAATACAAGCGGTAGGGCCAGACACCAGCGACCGGGCGGCGTTCATAGCACAGCGTTATTCCGGGCAGGGCGGCCAGTTGCGTGCCTGCGTCAATGATACGACCCTCTGGCACATTCCAGACGACCATCGCGTTTGATTTCCAGCCCAGCTTGCGGTGACGCACGATCACGCCAAGGCGCGACAGAAGACCCGCCTCGGTCAAGGCGGCAACGCGGGCCAGCACGTCGGCTTCAGTCCGGCCAAGTTGATCAGCGATCACGGCATAGGGGGCAGGGACCAAGGGCATACCTTTGGTCAGGATGTTCATCAGGGCTTTGTCGCCTTCGCGGATCGCAGACATATCCACGGCGCGCGGGGCGGAGTGCATTACGGGGGTGTCGCCGGAGCCCATCTTGAACCCAAGATCGATGTTGAAGGGTTGCCTCAGACGCAGGTCCAACACCCGCAACCCGGTGCGATCCGAAATCCGTGCAAGCGAGGCATTCACCGCGTCGCGGTCCGGCCCGGTGGCGACAAACCAGAGGTTCCAGTGATCCTCGCGTTCATACGAATGGTTGACGCCTGCGTCTTCATTGATGATCGCCGCAACCTCTTCGATGCGACCCTCGGGCGCGGCCACCGCAGCCAGCGTTGACGCCGACAGCGTATTGGGCGCACAGGTCGCGCCGACCCGCGTGATGGTGCCACTGTCGCGCAGGTCAGCCAGACGGTTCAGCACGTCCTCTTCCGTGGTGCCCGCCGCGCTTGCCAATTCGGCAAAGGGGCGACGGACCACGGGGAAATTGCGCTGCCAATCGTCCAGCAGGTGGCGGTCAATGGGATCAGTGACGTCTTTCATCGCTTACAAACCCGTCCGGTGCGCACGTGCGGTGAAGAAGATGCCAGACGGGCTGTCGGCCTCAATTTCGCGCAGAAACTCGAACGTGTGCGTGTCATAGATCTTGACCTTGTTTTCATCCCGAACGCTGATCCAGATTTCATGGCCGCGCGGGGTGAACTCCATGTGCAGCACGGCGGGGCCGGGCTTGAATTCGTGGATGATCTGCTTGGTCACCGTGTCGATCACCTGAATGGTGTCGTTCATCGGGTGGGCAAAGTTGACCCAGACCTGACGGCCATCGGGGCGCGCCATGGCAAACACCGGCTGGGAATAGGTCTTGGTGCGACCGGTTTCTTCCAGCGTGTTTGCGTCGATCCACAGAACCTCGTGATGGCCCACGGCAGGCAGCACAAATTCAGACCCGGTCAGCGCCCAGCCTTCTAGGTGGGGCATTTTGTAGACCGGCATATCTTCTTGCCCGCGGCCATAGTTTGGCAGCACGCGGATCGGTTTGGGATCATCTTCCCACAGGTCCAGCGCGGTCAGGCCGTCTTCGCCAAACAGCCCGGTGATATAGGTGCGGCCATTGCCAGTGACCAGCGCGTCATAGGGGTTCTTGCCCATGTCGGGGATTTTGGTGATCGCGGGATCACCTTCGCCGGACATGTCGGCAATCCACGTCTCGCCCGTGTCCCACATGGTGAAGACAAAGCGACGACCGGGGGCGTCGACCAGCCCGATGGTTTTCGAGCCTGTCGGGATATCGGCCACCAGCTCCAGCGTGTCGGCGTCAAAGACGCGCACGCCGCCGGGTTCATAGTTCGATACGGCCACCAGTTTGCCATCGTCAGATATCGCGCCGCCGATCGAGTTGCCAGCTTGGACGACGCGGTTGGCTATCTTGCGTTCGACGATGTCGACCTTGGTCAGCCCACCGTCGCGGCCAAACACGTAGGCAAAGCGTTCGTCGGGGGAATACACCATCGAGGCATGACTGAGATCGCCCAGCCCTTCGATGCGGGTGAGCGAGGCGCGGTCGGACTGATCGACCAGCAGCACAGAGCCTTTGGCGCGTTCGATCACAAGACCAAGGTCACCCGTGGCAATCGTTGTGGCGATGGTGTCGGCAAGCGCGGCCGTGCCCAGCGTGGCAGCCAGCGTCAGGGCGGAAATCAGCGTTTTCATTCGGTGTCGCCTTTCAGAAGATAATCGGCAATCCAGGCGGCCTCGGCCTCGGTGATGAGGGGGCGCCATGGCGGCATGGCCGTGTCGGGAATTCCGTCGAGGATCACGGATTGCAGAACCTCGGCGTCGTAATGTTCGATGGTTTCAGGCCGGATGTCTGGCCCCAAACCGCCCATCAGCGTCAACCCATGGCACGATCCGCAATCCTGATGCACCAGACGGGTCAGCGCTGTCGGGTCCAAACCGGGCTCACCCGCATGGGCAGCCCCGGTCAGAATCAGAAGGGCCAGAAGGCTACGCATGGGCCGCAATCGCTTGTGCGGGATCGAACTGGCCGGCGTCATAAAGCGATACGACCTTGCCGATGATGAACAGGGTGGGCGGCTTCAACCCGGCGCGGCGCGCGTCCTTTGCCACGTGATCAAGGGTCGAGAGCATGCGGGCCTCGTCGGGCGTCGAGGCGCGCGAGATGGCCATGACGGGGGTCGACCCTGCCAGACCTTCGGTCATCAGGCCCACGGCGATCTGGCCGATATTGGCCACGCCCATGTAAACAACAAGCGTGGTGTCGGGGTTGGCCAGACATTTCCAGTCCAGATCCAGCACATCGTCGGCCTGACGGTGGCCCGTGACATATTGAACGCCGGTGGCAAGCCCGCGATGGGTCAGCGGAACGCCGGTGACGCTTGCGGCACCTTGCGCCGCGGTGATGCCGGGGGCGTATTCAACCTCGACCCCTTGCGACACGACATATCCGGCTTCTTCCGAACCGCGCCCGAAGATCAGGGGATCGCCGCCCTTCAAGCGGGCGACATTCAGGCCAGCTCGGGCCTTTTCGACCAGTATTTCATTGATACGCTCTTGAGACACCGTGTGACATTTCGCGGCTTTGCCGACGAAAATCATCTGGGCGTCCGGTTTGGCCATGGCGACAATGTCGTCAGACACCAAACGGTCATACACCACCACATCAGCATCTTTCAGCATACGGATGGCTTTCATGGTCATCAGCTCCGGATCTCCGGGGCCTGCGCCGATCAGGTAAACTTTGCCGGTCATGTTGTGTCTCGCTCGTCCTTTGGATGGCTGGAAGCCGGGCACCCTCTGGGAGCGACAGCATGAAACATGCGTCTGAAGTTAGACATCGCCAGCGGGTGAGGCTTGGGCCGGTTAACGATTGTAAGATGCCCCGGCTGCTGTTTAGCCTCCTTGACATAAGTTAAGGCGTGCCGTTTTCAGCACCCCTTAACACGTGAATAATTTTAAAGTACTGTATTAAAACGATTATTTAGAGGTCACCGTGACCATGCCGATCATCTTTTGTGTTTCCCAATGTGGGCCGCACAGGTAATCCTGATCACCCTCAGTCAGGAAGGTGAATTCGATGGTTTCTTCCGGGAAAGCGCGGTCACTTTCGGGCTGGTCGGGCAGAATCACACTGTGGCTGGTGCGCTTGTCGACATTGACCCAACGCACTGTTGTGCCGACGGGAACGACCAGTTCGCCGGGGCAAAAATTGTAGTTGTACATTTTCACGACGGTGACGCCGTCAGCATCTGCTGAGGGCGCGCCGAAAAGTTCGACATATCGTTCTTCGGCCTCGGCGCAGATGGCATCGGTTTTTTCATCCGCCAAAACGGGGAAAGCCGCGCAAAGCACGGCAGCGGAGGACAGGGCAAGTGCATGAACAGAGCGTTTCATAAGCGTTCCTTTCTGAACCTCGGGCAAAGGACGCTGCGGCCGGTTGAGGCGGCCGCAGCGCAGTTTCTTATTGCTTGACCACGTTAATCGCAGCTTCTGCATTGTCCAGAGCCAGGCTGGTGTTCAGCGTCACATGGTGGAAGCGCGCCGCTGTGAAGTCATCGTGGATCGCAAAGCCGACCGTGTAGGTCTTGCCAGCTTCCAGCGCGACATCGCCCGCGCCACCTGCCAAGGGCCGCGAGAACGTGACCGTCCAAGTGCCATCAGCGCCCAGATTGGCCTCGCCTGCCATTTCGCCTTCGTTCACTGTGCGATTTTGCAGCAGATAGCCGTTTTCGGCTGTACCATCTGCATAGACCCGCATCAGATCCATAAAGGTGCCATCGGCCAGAAGCTGGTCGATCTCAGCCTGGTCTTTGACCTTATCCCAACCACCCAACGGCTTGTCGCCACGGCCTTTCAGCTCGATATCGGTCCGGCTTTCGGCCAGATACTTGGTGATCGTCGTGTCGGCCTGAAGTTGGGTCGCGATGTCGCCACTGGCGGCAATCGCCTCGGCACCCGGATCGAAAGGCATATAGGTGTTGTCGGCGTGACAGGTTGCCCAACAGCCCACTTGTTCACCCATTTCGATCCCCGTGCCGGTGATCATCATACCAACCTTGATCTGGTTGTCCGGGTCCATCTTGCCGCCGTCAACAAACGGGGCAGGGGTGTGACCAGCGTCCAGCCACTGCAGGCGGAAATAGACGTTTTCATCGTCATATGTTGCCTTCAGGCTGGCTGCGATCGTGCCGCGTTTGCCGGGGATTGGGGTCGGCTCAAGTTCGTCGTTCTTGCCACCGCCGCCTGCAACGATCTTGTTACCGATGGTTTCCAACTCTTTCGCATGGCAGGTCGAACACTGGTCGCCGCCTTTGGTCAGCGGACGCGCACCACCATGGGTTTTACCATTCTGCGCCCATTCAAACGAGGCTTGGCCCGGATAGAACAGGGTCATGTCTGTGGCCGCCACTGCGTCCCAATCGACATTGGCCCCAACCGACCCACCAGCGCTTGCGCCGTCGGAGCTGCCTGTGTCACCAGCCGCCGGGGCTTCCGTCGCCGCGCCAGCCATCTCAGCTTCGACTTTGGCGCGTTCGTCTGTGCGGGCGGCTTCAACTGCTGCCATCATACGGGCCTGAGCCGCGTCGGCCTCGGCTTTGCGTGCGGCTTCTTCTTCGGCTTCCTTGGCTTCAACGCGGGCAAGGCTGTCCAAATAAGCTTGCGGCACTTCACGGGCAAATTTCGGGTTCGGGGCTTCCAGCGCTTCCAGATATTCCTCTTCCGCGCGGTCACGCAGATCCGAGTGGGCAATGCCTTTGTGGCAATCGATACAGGTTTGCCCCGTCTCCATCGCGTTCAGGTGTTGCTGGCGGGCGCGCGGGCGCTGGAATTCTGGCATCATCGATTCAAAATGGTGACAGTTGCGGCATTCGCGGCTGTCGGAATTTTTCATCCGTTCCCATTCGTTCATCGCCAGATGCAGACGCTTGGCCTCAAATTTCTCTTCAGTGTTGATGGTCCCGACCATTTTGCCCCAAAGCTCTTTCGAGGCTTTGATCTTGCGGATCATCTTGTGGGTCCAGTCCTTCGGAACGTGACAGTCGGAACAGACCGCGCCAACGCCCGAGCGGTTCACATCGTGAATTGTGCCCTTGTATTCCTGGTAAACGAAATCTTCCATCTCGTGACACGAGATACAGAAATCTTTGGTGTTCGTGGCTTCCATGGCGGTGTTGAACCCGCCCCAGAAGATGATGCCGGCGACAAAGACGCCAGCTATGCCGGCAAGCGGCATTCCCCACAGGAAATACCGGCGCCAAATTGGCTTTTTCGGGTCACTACCGTTGGTCTGGGACATGTCCAGGCTCCGTTCTGGCTTCGTGGTTGGTCCGTGCTCAGACCAGTCAGTAGAAAAGGGGCGGGCGCTGTGCCCGCCCCCTTGGGTTCTTTTTCAACTCACCCTTAGGTGACGTGGTTCGAACGGTTGTAGACGTTGAACTTACCGGTCGGGGCAAACAGGCCGTCGATCCGGGATTTCTCTTCCAGCGTCTCCGCGTCGAAGATCACGATCTGACCATTCGGCTCAAGCGAGTCCGAGAGGTTCCACTTGGACACCCAAACTTCGGTGCCGTCCGCGTTGAATTCGAAGTGAACAGCGGCGCTGCCTTCGTCTTCAGTGATCTGGATCGTTTTCACGATCTCGCCGGTCTCTTTCGAGATGACCTGAACCGATTGCTGAATTTCAGGCTCGGGGTGTTTGGTCTGGTCCGCCCAAATGTATTTGGAATTCGGGTGGGTCCGGACAAACAGGCCAGCGCCGTCGGTTTCAACTTCGTAGCAGGTCTTCCAGGCGTTATCCGGATGGCCTTCGGGGTCGTTGCCCCAGACCGTCACAGTACCAACACCAAGGTGGGTTGTGCCTGCAACCGGACCACAATTCGGGTCAATCCAGTTTGCGCCGGGGCCGGGGTGCGGCAGCGCTGCGGTGTCGATCATGGCTTCAAGCTTGTGGGTTTGTGTGTCCACAACAACCATTTTGTTCGACGCGTTTGCCGCGATCTGGAAGTAACGACCTGTCGGATCAAAGAACCCATCGTGCAGGAACTTGGCCGAGTTGATCTTGTCGATGCTCAGGTTGTCGAGGTCGGTGTAATCCACCTGCCACAGCTGACCCAGCTCTTTCACTGCCACGATCCATGTCGGTTCGTTCGGTGTGGTGTAGATCGCGGCCACACGGGCCTCTTCCACATACTCACCATCGACGTTCACGCCGCGGGTCGACACAACTTTGACCGGTTCCATGGTCTGCGCATCAACGATTGCGAAGTGCGGCGGCCAGTAACCACCACCGATGACGTATTTACCGTCGCCGGAGACTGCTACGTCGCGTGCGTCATAGGCAATCTTGACTTCCGAAACCAACATTTTGTCCGGCGTCTGCCAGAGGTCGATTTTGGTCATCTTGCCGTCGCGGCCCATGGTGTACCAGAAGCGACCCGGATTTTCCGGCTCTTCCAGTTTATGGTGCTCTGACGCTTTCAGAACGTGCACCGCATACCCGGTGGGGATGTGTACCAGAACTTCTTTGGTGTCGCCGTCGATGACAGCCACTTTACCTACGTCACGTTCAATGACGACGAAGAAGTTTTCCCAGTTGCGGCCGTGCAGCGGCTCGGTCGGGTAGTCGGCTTCTTCGACATAGACCTTGCGGGTCTCTTTCATCTGAGCCAGCGACATTTCTGGCGGTTTTGGCGGATCCATCATGATGTAGGTCGCCATGTCTTTGATCTGCTCCTCGGTCATAATGTCCGAGAAGTTGTTCATGCCGCCTTCGGTGCCCCAGGTAATGATCTTCTCTAGACGTTCCTGGCCGAGCTTCAGCGTGCCACTTTCAGTGACGGTGCCGTCTGCGGCAGTGGTTTTCACAACGGGCTCAAGGCTTTTGCCTGTCGCACCTTTGCGAAGCACGCCGTGACAACCGGCGCATTGTTCAAAATAAAGCTGCTTTGAGGCTTCAAATGCTTCGTCGCTGAGGGTCGGACCCTCAGCCATTGCTGGCAGAGCGACGCTGCTGAGCATCATGGCAAAGCCAATCCCTAGCGAGCTGCGAATATTCTTTTGGGTGGTTCCAAGTGACATGATCACTCTCCATTTGCTTGGTGAGGCACAAGGAAGATGGAACCAATGGCAAGGCAGTGTCTTGATATTTGTCAACGAGGCTCACGAAAAAGAGAGCGAAACGGGTAAATCCCTGTTAAATAATGATTTAAACCCAGATGCCTTGGAGCTCCGACGTGTATCTGTACGCGGCTAATCAAAGTTCATCGCACTTTCCCTGTTTTGTTTCGACTCGGCCATCCAAAAGATAACCTATTGGGAAATTTCGAATGCAGCCTACATCGGGACAAAGCGTGGCAGGCGCGGCAAGCTCATCGAAATGAAGTTGACCAGACGTGCGTCGGCGTCGGCATCCGTCTCATCCGGCAGGATCGGAGTGACATACCGAACCAGAGCGCCATCCGTCCGACCGATGGTGATGCTGTCGATGACAACGCCGATCTTTGCGGCGAAATCATTGGTCTGCCGCTTGCCGCGCTGTTCAAACCAGTAATAAACCAGCTGTTTGCTTAGTCCTTTTTGAATGACGGCGCGATTGACGTCGAATGTGCCATATTCCGGAACTTTCGGGTCAATCTTATAGGGTTCCAGGCTGAAAACTTCCCAACCCCCCACCGGCAGGCAAACCTCGGGTGAATGTATGCCGGACCCTTCGGTTTGCTTGTCGTAATAAGCGATGAACAGATTGACGAAGCTGGGCTGTCCGGCAGCCGCGTAAGTCGTCTGAAGATAGTCTGTGGCCCCAAGTACCTTTTCGACCTTGGCATCAAGTCGAGAAGATGCCCCTTTCCATTCTTCAATCTGCTTTGGGAAAAGTGAAAACGGCGCGCGTTCGACTTTGACGGTTTCCCCGCCCTGCAAGTTGAACCAGATCGCCGAGGTGGCAACGGTGATGAATGCGGCGGCAGTGAGCGCTTTTGACGCCTGAATGTTGAAAATCCGGGCTGCAATGCCTCCGAAGCCCTGCGTATCCAAGTCGATCGCTTCACTCAGCGGCTTAGGGTCGCGGCTTAGGCGTTGTAGCGCGACCGCCAGAATAAACAGGATCAGAATGCAGATAACAAAGATCACCCAGCCTTCAAAAAAGTGCAGGAAACCTTCTGCTTGCTCGATACCGTAACGGTCAACCAGAATGCCGATGATCCCAATGCGAACAGAGTTCATGAATACCGTCAGCGGCGCTGCGGAAAGAAGAAGCACGGCTTTGTGCCAGACCGGGCCACGATAAAGAATTGCAAACAGGTACGAGAAACTGAGGATCGGAAACAGGTATCGCAAGCCCGAGCAGGCTTCCGCGACCTGAAGCTTATAAACCCCAAGGTCAATAATATTACCTTCCAGAAAAACAGAGACCCCAGCCAAGCTGACGAACCAGACACCCAGAGCGGACGAGAGGTATTGGAGCAGGATGGTCAGTTTCCAGTACAGGAACTGAGGCAGCGGCAGCATGAAGATCAAATGCAGGACCGGCAACTGGTGCCGTTTGCCGCGTTCCCATCCGAACACAACCAAAACCACCCCACCAAGCCAGATGATCATCGCATAGGTCACGATGTCGGGAATTCGGGTTAAGTTTCCAAGAATGGCGATGGCCAACCCGATCACGATCACAGCAATTCCAGGTCCGCGATCGGTAACCGTGAGTTTCGGCGGTGGGGCTTTGCGCAGTTCGCGCAGAAACAGGTAAAGCGAGATTATGGGAATCAGTGGTCCGTGGCTGTATTCCGGTGTGGTCCACGCGTCGGCCAGTGATTTGAAGCCGATCCAGAAAACGGGAAGTGATCCAAGGATCAGAATCGCGAACCAGAACAACCCAACCACATTCATTTGGGGCAGGGCGGACAGTCGCTTTTCTGGCTTATCACTCGTTATGGACATACAATCTGTCTCTTCATTGAAGTTTGCAAACAATGGTCGCAAATGGAATCCGCGTAACAATAACCTATTTATCTCGCATTTTCAGGGCATCGCCCATTGGAAACTGCAAAAACAGAGAAATAACCAAGCATCTCACCTGAAAGTGAGACATTTGTTCGCGATCAAGAAACGAAATGTCCACGGAAAGCCAAGATACAAGGTTATGGACAGTGTGTTCTAGGTTTACTGGGCCTGCTCAGCCTTCAGCTTTGTCAGTCGGGAGATTTCAGTATCAATTGTTCCGGCAAACTCTGGAAGGTTGTTGGGGTCAAGCATCGCTTTGACCTTTTCAAACTGCGCCAATGCGTCGTCCAAACGGTTCACCGATGCATAAGCCATCGCAAGGTGGAACTGCACGGCGGCATTGTCAGTCATCGCCGAAGCCGCGGGCTCAAGGTACTCGACGGCTTCGTCATAGTTCTGAAGCCGATAGGCGATCCAGCCATAGGTGTCCTGGAATGGGGCAACATTCGTGCCACGCAGTCGTCGGGCTACAGTATAGGCGCGCTCCAGACTCTCTGTATCTGACCGGTGGTCTGCCAGCAGGCTGGCCAGGTTATTCGCAATGATCTGGTTGCTGCTATTTGCGGCATAGAGCGTTTCATAGATCGATAATGCCCCGTCGATATCGCCCTCTTTCTCTAACCTGCCGGCGTCTAACCACAGCAACTGTAAATCGTCGGGCAATTTACTGCGCGCGCTCATCAGTGTTTGTTTGGCTTTGTTCTGTTCGCCGCTGCTGTTTTGCAGGCGGTAAAGTGCGATCCAGACCTCTGGGCTTTGGTCATTCTCATCGAGCAGATCGACATACAGCTCTTCGGCTTCCAAGGTTCGCTCGGCCTGTGCGAGGATCGCAGCTTTGACAAATCTGAGCAGTGGCGCGTCAGGTGCGTCGTTCAGAAGGCCGTCGACATGGTCAAGAGCCTTGTCGATAGCGTTTTGCTTAAGATGAAGCCGAATAATTGCAATGTCGGCGTTATCTACACCTTCGCTTTCGTCGGACATTGAACCCAGAAAGGCGTTCAACTCTTCTTGACGATCCTGAGATGCAAGGCGACGGGCCGTCATGTCGTTGGCAAATGACGTCGCTCTTTCGGTGCCGATTGACTGAAGTTCGGTCACCACACCTTCATTGCGTCCCCAATCCTGCATTTTCAGATAGAGATCACCCAACGACACCAGAATGGGTATGTTTTCCGGATCTTTCCGTAGGGCGGCAAGCAGGATGTCCTCAGCAGGTCGGTATTTTTCCTGTTGCACCAGTAGCGCGGCATAGCGCAAGCTCTCCGCCGGAGCGCTGCCAGAATTCTCGACCGCAAGCGCCAGCATTTCGGCCATCAATTCCCTGTTTCCGTCACGCTCGTGAGCGCTGGCCATCAGTGTCATGATTTCGGGATCATCGGGGCTACCAGCCAACGCTGTGCGCAATGTCACAATAGCGTCGCCAGATTTGTCATCTGAAATCAGCCAGCGCGCGCGTTTCTTCAGCGCTTCAGTATGCGTTGAATCGCGTTCGAGGACTTCTTCGACTAATGCCCGTGCCCCGACAAAGTTTCCCGTGACCTCCAGCATATGGGCCAACGAAACCTTGATCGAGTCGGTATCTGCAGACGGTTCCATTTGTTCAAGCAAAGCCTGCATTTCTGCAATCGCCTGATCCCTTTGCCCGAGGTCGAATTTGACAGAGGCGCGAAGCGACTTAAACATCGCCTGTTGCGGTACGCCGCTGCCGATCAGAGTGTTTAGTTCGTTCAGAGCAACCTCGTTCCCGCGATGTTCAGAAAGAAACTGGACGAGTGTTGCCCCCGCCTCGGAATCCTTGCTCTTCGGGTCCACCCGGTTGCGCAGCAGCGTTTCGGCCTTGTCCAGTTCGTCGCGGGAGATGTACCACTGTACCAATGCACCAACGATGCGATTGTCTTTGGGGAAAGCCGCAATCATCTTCATGAGCTGAGCTTCGATCCGGGCCGGATCATTAACCTGATAAAGAACGCCTAGGCGAGTTTGCTGCAAGGAAATGGACTTCGGATCAAGGGCAATTGCGGCGTCAATTTGTTCCAAAGCTTTGTTCCAGCGTCCCAAGCGGATGAAATCGTCGATGACCAACCGCCGCAGGCCCTGACGCTGTGGGTCTTCTTTCAAAAGCTCCATCGTGGCGTCGAACGCCTTTTGTCGCGTGGCTTCGTCCCGTGCAAGCACGGCGTCACGATAAGAAAGGGCGACAACAGAAGCGCGTGCTGTAAAGTCGTCCGGCGCCAATTTTGCCAAATACTCTCCGTGCCGTTTCAACTCATCCCAGTTTGCGTTGTCCAATGACATTTGAGCCAAGGCTTTGCGACCTTCCAAATCATCCGGGAACTGTTCGACCAGCCGAAGATACTGGCTGTAAGCGCTGGCGGTTTCACCGGCGTCTATTTGCATCTGTGCAAATCTGGCCCGGGCTTCACGATGCTGACCATTTAGTTTGAACACGTTCTGAAACTCGACTTTCGCCCGCGCGTAATCGCCGTTTTCGATGTGCTGCAATGCAGTTTTGAAGTGTTCTTCGGCACGTTCTTCCGACGACTGACAGGCCGTCAGGGCGAACAATGCTAAGGCTAGTGTTAATCCGGTAAAGAGTTTGTTGATCATGGGATGCGTTTAGCTTTTGATATGTGAGTCGAATAGGATCTGAGAATGCAATTGCGCCCCAGTATATACCCATACTGTGGATTCTAACAAAAAATCAGAACGCAGCGACGCCAGATGAGAAAAGGGCAGGTGCTTTGGAAAAAAAAGGGCCGATGAAACGGCCCTTTTTGTTATATGTGCGCTTTGATCAAGCAGCTTTTTTCCGCTTCCGACCAACCAGACCAAGCCCGGCAAGGCCGCCCAGCAGCAAAAACCCTGCTGCGGGAACGGGAACGGCTGCAACCGTGAACGATTTGATGCGGAAGTTGTCATTCCAACCATCAGCACCAATAGTGAAAGAGCTGGCGATAGTGTTCCCGAACAGATACGGGTTCGCGGTGCTCTCGTTCGCAACCATTGCGCCATTCACATAAACATCAGCGTCGTCGCCCCACCCAAAATACGAATAGGTGACGGACATCAGGCGAACTGACTTGTCGAATGTAAACGTGATAGCCTCATCAACTAACCCATCCAGCTGTGCCGAAGTATCCAGGAAGCCGGTTACACCAAGGCCGCCTGAAGTCTGTGTCAGGTAGTCAGTTGACCACCCGTAGCGCCATGGGTCGATTGAACCCGACACGTGCCAGATGAGAACGAACCCAAGCTGCCAAGCGCGGTGACATCACCCCCTGTGGTCAAATCAACGGTGGTTGCGGCTGTCGCAGCAGTTGCAACCATTGTTGCTACGGCTGTTGTCGCCAGTAATTTCTTCATATCCTCGCCCTTCCCAATAAAGACTAATCAATTGATACGCATAAAAAATTTATTACTACTAAGCGATTTTAGCATTAAATTGCGTGCTTGTCAGCCAGAATTTGTCGGAAAGGGGGCAAATTTGTGGTGGAATTTCCGAAATTTAGACACTGCAACCAGTTTGGCGTGATTGTTGGCTTTGACGAAACAATGACCAAGGGATTTTAATCCTGAAAAAGCGTGTGCATGGCCAGGATGGACTGTAGTTTCGCACTATTTTATCAATGGATTGTGCGCCAATTCGAACTGTCTGTTACAGTTGCCACAGCCACGGCGTTTCGCGATCAAACAACTGGGACGATATTTGAATGACGACAGGATACATGACATGAGCGGGTGGCATTGGCTTGCAATACTTCTGGTTTCTGGCTTGGTTTTTTCCATCTGGGCCTTCCAGCGCTGGGGTATTTACGAGTTCCCGAAAACCGAAGAAACGCCTGCAGCTTACGGCCTGTCGGAAGTTGTCGTGAAAGAACTCATTTCAGAAGACGGCGCGCGCATTCAGGTTTGGGTGTCTTCACCAGATGAAGGCGCGCCGACCATTTTGTCGTTTTACGGCAATGCGGCAAAGATCGGCGGTTCGATGGAGCGGTTCAAACCCTTGATGGCCAAAGGCTATGGTATTGTGGTCATGCAATACCGGGGGGCAAGTGGCGACAAGAACCGATCGTCGGAGCGAGGGTTCGCCATGGACGCACGGGCGCTTTACGATCAAATGGACACCCTGATCGGGCGCGTTGTGCCATCTGAACGACGTATATTACATGGTTTGAGCCTAGGTTCGGCCGTGGGCGCGCGGCTGGCATCTGAGCGTGAGTTCGGCGCGGTTATACTGGAGGCTTCAATGCCGCGTGCGTGCAGGTACTATACCAAACGCTACCGTGGTTTTCCCTTTTGCTACCTTATGTGGTCCGAGCGCTACGATACCGTCGACCTGATTGACCGCGTGACGGCCCCAAAGCTGTTTGTACATGGTGCAAAAGACAAATCTCTGCCTTTTGAGTGGGCAGTCCAGTTGGCCGAGATCGCCCCGGATCCAAAACGGATTGTCGTGTTCCCTGATGGCGGGCATGCCGATTTAGCAAAACACGGCTTGATTGATCTAATGTCTGAATTCATTGAAGATGTGATACCGTCAGCGGAATGATGGCGTCTGTGTTATTCTGGGCGAACCATTATGGCGCAAGGGCAGATTGGTCGTTCAGTTAATCAGTCGTTTCACGATGTACTGGGCCAAAGCCGCCCCGTTTTTACCGGTGACCATTGATCGGTGATCGCCTTCGACATGAAGCGTCTGAATGCGGCGTTCCGGCACCCATTTCTCCCAACCATAGGTGTCAGATTTTTCCCGTACCAAGAGTTCGCGCACCGAGGTCGGGTTGCTTTTGAACAACAAGACATCACCGTCGAATTGGCCGCCTTCGTAATGGCGTGCCGCGTCGATCCAAGCCATCTTCATGATCCTGTAGCGATGATAAGATGGATTATAATGCTGTAGCAGTTTTAATGCAGGACCCCGATAGACCAGGTTCTTGAAGAAACTGCGCGACCGCTTTTTCAGATTTGACAATCCGCTGTCACGCATCAATGCCACTTCGTGCTCAACACGTTTTCTTAACGGCAATGAGGCATTCGTTCCGAAATCGGCCACAAATCCTGGAGCAAATGTGTCCAGAACAAAGAAAACATCAACGACGTCGCCCTGTGCCTGCAATTGGCGCGCCATTTCAAAGGCTGTGAATGCCCCGCCTGAATATCCGGAAAGGACATAAGGACCGTTTGGTTGGTGTGCCTTCAAATAGGTTATGTTGTCGGCGGCCATTTCCTCGATGCTGTTGCGTGGGGTGTGACCAAGGATGCCCCGTGTTTGAAACCCGATAACGGGGCAGGTTTTGCCCAGACTGCGGGCCAGATCCGCCAGGTTGTTAAGGTTGCCTCCGACCCCGCCTACGATAAAGAGCGGCCTGTTCCCGGTGCCGGGACCGGGGTGGATCACGGTCGAGGTGTCCCAGTCAAGGTCTTTGGCATCCTCGGTCAAGGCGAGGGTTGAATCTGCTTGCCCCTCATCTATCACTCCGGCCAGATCACGGATGCTGGGATTTTGAAACAGGGTCGAGATCGGAAGGTCGAGCGAGAACTCTGCCCTGATCTTGTCAAACAAGCGCACGGCGAGCAAAGAGTGCCCCCCTAGATCAAAGAAGTTTGCCTCGGCGCTTATGGTGTCCAGTTTCAGAACGTCGCTCCACATCTCAGCAAGTCGGCGTTCTGTTGCATTCTGCGGTTCCAGATAGTCCCCCATCTCCATGGCGTCCGAAAGGGGTGGCAGGGCTTTGCGATCCACTTTGCCGTTCTGGTTCAAGGGAAGTTCGGATACCGGAACATAGAAACTCGGGCGGGCATATTCCGGGATGCGTGTCTTGACGTGTTCCGCCAGAATGCGGCGCGACGGCGTTTTGTCTTCCGGCACAATGAAGGCTGCAAGCACCTTGTCAGTTTGCCCTTCAGGGACCACGGCGACGACGACAACCTGTTTCACCATAGGATGATCTTCAAGCACGCTCTCAATCTCAAGCGGTTCTACGCGGAACCCTCTGACTTTGACCTGCGTGTCCTTGCGGCCATAGAAGCGCAAAGACCCATCGCCGGGGTCCATAGCCAGATCACCAGAGAGATACAGCCGCAAGTCGGGATCCCATGGCGCCGCAACAAACTTTTCGGCCGTCAGGTCCGGGCGGTTCCAATATCCCAGTGCCAGACCGCGACCCGCGATGCACAGTTCCCCCTGAATGCCAGCAGGCACAGGGTTCATCGCTTCGTCGACGATAAAGATCTGCGTGCCGGGGATGGCTTGTCCGATGGGAAGAGATTTGCCAGAGACCGTGTCTTCGTAGGTAATGGGATGGGCGTTGGTGACATTGCTTTCTGTTGGGCCATATCCGTTTATCACGGTTATATTAGGACACGCATCCATGACCTTTTTCACGTGAGGGGGCGATACGACGTCACCGCCAACGATCACCTGATCTACTTTTTCGAAAGTCAGGGGATTGGTGTCTGCAACGGCATGAAAAAGACCGGATGTCAGCCAAAGCGTGTTGACATCATGGCTGGCCACGGCGGTCGCCAGATCGGAAATGGATAATGTTCCATCTGGCGGAATGACGACGGTGCCGCCGTGCAAAAGCGCTGCGAATATATCGATGATCGAGGTATCAAAAGCAAATGCCGAGGAATGAAGCGTCACTGTTTCCGGACCCATCTTCAGCCAATCGGTATCACACAGCATTCTGATAACTGTGCGATGGGGCAATACGACCCCTTTGGGTGTACCGGTGGTGCCGGAAGTAAACATCACATAAGCGATGTCTTCACCTGTCAGGTCCGGCTTGGGTGCCTCCTTTGCATCAAGGTCCAGATCAGTCAGAGAAATCGTTTTCACGCCGGTGTCTGCAACAGGATCGCACGTGCCAATCAGCACCCCGATGCCGGTATCTTCCGCCATGAAACGTAGGCGGTCAGCGGGCAGGGCGGTATCAAATGGGACGTAGCCAGCACCGGATTTCAGGACGCCCATAACCGCGACAATCAGATCAACCGATCTTCTGGATGATATCCCAACCAGCTGCCCGCGCTGCACGCCCAGATCGACAAGCCATTTTGCCAGCGCATCGGATCGGGCGTCCAACGTCTGGTACTCCATCGTTGCGTCGCCTTGACGGACAGCAATCCTGTTTGCGTGCTTTTCAACGGTGGCTGCAAAAACCTCGGTAATGGTTTGAGGCCCAAGAGCGCCCGGATCCTCAAAGGTTCCGCTGCTAGGCTGGATGGAACCGGACAATAACGCACTCGTTTTGCCGATTTTGACATTCGGATCAGCCGTGAGACCTTCAAGCAGCGACAGGAACTGGTTCAGGTATCGCTGGATCGTGTCCGCATTGAAAAGGTCGGTGTTATAGCTCCAGTAAAGCTTTGCTCCACTGGGGGCATCCAGCAGATTGAAGAAGATCTCGAACAACTCGTTACCGGTCGGATTCACTTTGAACTCGGTCGAAAGCCCGCTGTAGGGCAGGGCGTCAATCTCGGACAGGTTGTCGATATTGACGATGATGGGCACCAGCGCCAGACGCGATGGGTCGCGCGGAATGCCAAGGTCGCGCATCAATGACCCATAAGTATAATTTTGATGATCAAGCGCCGACAAAAGATTGCGCTTCACCTGTGCAATCAGGTCAGCAAAGCTCTCTTCGGGTTGCACCGAAGACCGTATGGGCAGGAAGTTCACACAATGCCCAACCGTATTCTCTGACCCGAAGGACAGCTGGCCGGCGGCCGGCAGCCCAACAACGATATCGCGCGAACCGGTCAGATGCGAAAGGAACAACTGGAACGCGGCAAAGACGACATTTTCAAGTGACGAGCCGGTTGCCTTCGCCATGTCCCGCAGACGCTTATCAAGGGACGCGCTTAGGGCGGTGTCGATACGTTCAGCCGAACTGGTTCTGACGGGGGGGCGTGGTCGATCCGTAGGAAGATCCATAACAGGGACATCGCCCGAAAAGCGATCGAGCCAGTAGTCACGATGCTCCGTCGCCCTGTCGGTGACCAACCAGTCCTTTTCCTCGGCGACGAAATCCACAATGCTTTCGATCGGTGGAAGCTTGGCGTCGCGGGCTTCGACAATCGAATTATAGATTTCTGATAAGTCCCGCATGATAACACCAATGGACCAGCCATCGCAGATCATGTGGTGCAGCCCTATCAGCAATTCGTGCCGCGCAGGGGCATAGGTCAGAAGACGCGCCCGCAGCATCGGACCATGTTCCAGATCAAATTCTGTCGATGCCACATCGTGGTGTATTGATGCGCGCGCGTCAGATTGCTGTACCGGTGCCGCATCCTGCAGATCGGCGGTTTCAAGTGCGAATGCCACATCGGGAGAAATCGTCATTTGCAAGCTGTGGGGGTCGAAGGTCGCCCTAAGGCTGTCATGCCGTTGTCCGACACGTTGAAGCGCCTGCGTCATCGCATCGGCGTTGATATCCCCGTCGATATGAAGGCTGCAGGACAGGTTGTAAGCTAGGTTCGCACTTGGGTTGCTAAGGATGGCCGAGAAAACTTCCCGCTGTCCTTCAGTCAGCTCGCTGCTGCGCGCCTGTGGCGTCTCGTTCGTTCCGGGGCTGGCCGTATCCGGCGTTTCGGCGGGCGCGGTCTCATCAACATAGCCGCGCGATCGCATCGCGTCCGCCAGCGCGGATACGGTTGGGGATTCATAAAGCTGGGCAAGCGGCATATCGACGCCGAAGGACTTGCGGATACGATTGAACAATCGCACAGCGTTCAACGAATGGCCGCCGAGCGCAAAGAAATCGTCATCCGGCCCAATGGAATTTACGCCCAGAAGCTGCTGCCATTCACTGGCTAGGGCGGCCGCCAACGGATCCGAGATGGCCACTTCCGCACCCGCGCCTTCGTCCTCTGATTGGGATTTCGGAACTTCTGCCATCGCAAGGCGAATTTGTTCCAGGGGGACCGGGGCTACCGTGACGTTCTTCCCCATAATGTTGAAAACACGGGTAAATACTTCGTCCGCGTCGCGACGGCGAATTCCTGTCGCCAACATTTTTTCAGTCAGGCTTGTGGCTTCTTGACCGGGTCGCAAGTTGCCTCCGGCAACAGCGCGAAGCACGAGGTTTTCGATCACGACAACCAAAGCACCGGACCCATCACGAATTTCCACATCGAAGGCTGCGATGCTTTTCTTCGCCGTGTTACGGCGCACCGCGCGTGAAATGATCTTGGCTGGCACAGGCGCAAGGACCGACACATGTTCGAACGAGATGGGAACATACACGTTGCCTTCCATCTCGCTTGCATCAATCAAATGCAGCCCCACCGTCATTGCCATATCGACAAGCGCGGGGTGAAGATGAATCCCAGTTTCCAGATCAGACAGAAAGGCGTCTGGAAGGGTAAACTGACCCTCTGCATACTTCTGATCAATTCGGATTTCGCCGATGTTGTTCCAGCGCGGCCCGAAGTCAATCAGCACCTCTTGTGGCGTCTGGCCACTTCGTGGCGCGAGTGTTTCTGGGGCAACAAAGTCGGGCAAGCCCGGCGTGGGCGACCCTTTCTGACGTGGCTCGATCCGGGCATTGGCGTGTTCGACGGGCGGCTTGTCGGTGCCCGCTGAACTTGTGATCCTCAGGTCAAATCCCTCGTCAGACGGAGTCAGGTGCACATCAACATTTCGTGCAGCACTGTCAGTGAAGACCATTGGCGCCGCAAGCGACAAGGATTGAATTTCGAATTCCACCGAACCGAACTGATCTTTCGCCGCCTCGGCTGCTATTTCAAGATAAGCGGTGCCGGGCAGGACCGGAGTATCGCCGACAATATGTTCTGCGATAACCCAGTCATCCATGGGGTCCAGACGCCCAGAATAAACCACAGCGCCATTCTCATCCAGCTGTCGCGATCCAAGAAGTGCGTATGGGCTGTCCGATTTGGGGCCGACACCATAAGTTTCAGCCGCCATGCCAATGTCGCGCCAGATGCTCCATGCAATGGAAAGCCCATCAGACCGTTCGGCGGCCAGTGCTTCAAGATAAGCATTGGCGGCGATGTAATCGCTTTGACCTGCGGGACCGATGACTACGGATGAAGATGAGAACACCGCAAAAAGGTCAATCGAGCCATCCGGCAAAAGCTCTGCAAGATGTTGCGCGCCGATGATCTTCGGCGCCATGATGGTATGCGCCTCGTCCAATGATTTGACCGAGAAGGGCGCGTCGGCGATCGCACCAGCCGCGTGTATCACACCATTGATGGTGCCAAATTTGGCCTTGGTCTGTTCAATTGCGTCTGTCAAAGCGGCTCTGTCAGTCACATCAACAGCGAAATAAGCAACATCGCCACCAAGTTTTCTGATTGCCTCGGTCAGCGCATGATCTTCCTGTGCCGACCGGGACATCATCGCGATCTTGGCATGAGTTGTTTTCGCCAACCAAAGCGCCAGTTCGCGCCCGATGCCGCCCAGACCGCCGGTTACGACATAAACGCCGCCGCGCTTCAACCGACCGGGCAGATCTTTGGATGCTGCGATTGACGAGGGCGATCTTTGAGGGATCAGACGTTTCTGATTCAGATAAGCAAGTTCGTCTGCCGCATCCGCGCTGGCTGCTTCCGCAATAACGTCCTGAGCGCGCGCGGATGTGGTTTCGATCCCGATCAGTGCAGCTTCCAGCCCCGGAATTTCGCGAGGGGCCACACGTACCGGCCCAATCAGCGACTGCATATCTGGTGAGATCGAGACCAGGTTCTGTGCATCTGGCGCGACTGGCACAACAAAAGCCAGCTTTGAGTTTGGTCCGATGCCATTGAGCTGCATGGCACGCAACAAGAGATAGGCATGGTCAAAGGGCGCTGCGGTGTCCGTTGTCTCTAACGGCCACAACTGCAACATCGTTTTGCTTCCATCACCCAAGGCCTCGAGAAGTTTCTCGAAATCTTCTGCAACGTCTGTGCGGATCTCAAATTCGTTACCGGATTGGCGATAGGCATCGCCCGCGCGAACAACGGTCACTTGCGCCCGGGATGATTTCTGGAGCGTCGCCAGGACGTCGTTTGCGAACGGGTTCTGGTTGGCAAAAATCACCCATGAACCAGAAATCTCGGGCGCGGAACCAGCGGGCTTTTCTTCGACCCAAGCCGTAGTTTCCAACCATGTATCGATATCTTCGCGGCGGTGCAGGCTGGGCAGTTCCTCTTCGATGGGTTTGGCCGCTGTTTGTATTCCGGGTTCAATCCAGTGTTTGGTTTTATCGAACGGATAAGTGGGCAACGAGATTTTGCGCCCGGTCTGTCCGGGCAGCCGTTGCCAATCTAAGTCGACACCATTTGCCCATAGCCCGCCAAGGGCAGCGACCGACACGCCAATTTCGCTGGTCTCGTCCTTAGGCTTTGGCGCGCAGGGGATCAGTCCGCGCGGAGGATTTGCTCCCGGAATCATCTGGACCAACGGAAGCAATGACTGCGAGGGACCCATATCAATGATTATCTGGTCCGGTTTCTCCAATACACATGATATCGCGTCTGCGAACCGCACCGTGTTGCGTAAGTGTCTGACCCAATATTCGGCCGAGAGGAAATCATCATCGATGCCCCAACCGCCGCGCAAGGCAGATACCATCGGAAGTGTCGGAGTGCCGAATTTGATGCCTTCGAACCCTTTGCGGAACCGGTCAAGTTGCCCGTCCAGCAAGCGGCTGTGCGCAGCGACGTCCAGCGGTATCCTGCGGGCAGCGTGTTCCGTTTCGCAGAGTTGTTTTTCCAGCGCTGCGATCTCGTCCATATGGCCTGAAATGACACTGACTTCAGGCGCATTCAGGGCGGCAATGTCCAGATTGTCACCGACCAGTTTTCGAACAGTGGCTTCATCGGCGGGGATGGTGGTCATCGCGCCTTTGGGCGCGTCATCCATAACCTGCCCCCGCAACGTCACAACCCGAAGCGCATCGCGCAGAGACATGGCTCCGGATACGACGGCCCCTGCGTATTCCCCGGCCGAGTGCGCGACGATGCTGTCTGGTTTAATACCCCAGCTTTCCAACTGCTTGGTGTATGCATAACCAAGAATGGTCAGGGCCGGGATCGCATAGGCGGATTTCGTGCTGAGCTTGTCGCGCGCATCGTCATCGGCAAGTGTGCGCAAGAACATCACTTCGTACAGATCGTCCGGCGCGCTTGCAGGCAGCAGTGAAAAACACTCGTCAACGGCAGCCTTGAAAACGGGTGACTGCTGCAGCATCTCGGCGCCCGCGCCGGGATATTGCGCGCCGCCGCCCGGATACATGAACACAATGGAAGCGGCAGAGTTGCTGTCGGATTTACCAGCTTGCAACAGGGCAGGGGCAGCACCAGTCAGGGCTGCGAGAAGATCGTCCTTGGTTCTGGCAGCAATGGCCATTCTGGCTGGAAATGCACGTCGCCCATTTATCAATGTATGAGCGACATCACCCATCCTGGTATCGCTTTGTTCAAGAAAGGACGCCCAGTTTTCGTTTCCACGCGCAAGTGCCGCGTCGTCACGGGCAGAAAACGGAAATACACGCCAGCAGTCTTCAGCCGGTGTTTCGGGCCGTTCCGGTGCCTCTTCTATGATTACATGCGCGTTAGTCCCGCCAACGCCAAGCGAGTTGATTGCCGCCCGTCTTGGACGCCCTTCGGACCTCCACGGCTTGCCTTCACCAGAAACCTGAAACGGGCTGGACGAAAAATCGAACCGGCTGTTGGGTGTCGAGAAATTGGCAGTTGCAGGGATGAACCTGTGGCGCATCGCTTCGACGATCTTGATCAAGCCAGCGACACCCGCAGCGGTGTCCAGATGCCCAATGTTGGATTTTACAGAACCGATATCAATCGATGACTTGTCGCCGGGGCCATAAACGTCGTTGAGCGCCTCTAGCTCGATCGGGTCACCGATGGGTGTCCCTGTGCCATGAGCTTCGATGTATGAAATCGTTTCCGGTTCAACCTGTGCAATGGCTACCGCTTCCCCTGCGGCCTCGGCCTGCCCTTCGACAGACGGCGCAAGATAATTTGCTTTCGAAGACCCATCATTATTAATCGCCGAGCCAAGGATAACGGCCTTGATGTCATCACCGTCGGCCAATGCGTCTTCCATCCGGCGCAGCGCCACCAGCGCGGACCCTGAACCGAAAACCGTGCCTTCACTGGCTTGGTCAAATGCGCGGCAATAGCCATCTGGTGACAGGATTTCGCCTTTCGCGAATTTATAGCCAACCCGGTGTGGCAACTCGATCGTGACACCGCCGGCAAGGGCCATGTCACACTCGTAAGACAGCAGCGCATTGACAGCCATGTGGACCGCGACAAGTGATGTCGAGCACGCGGTCTGAACCGCCACCGATGGACCGGTTAAGTTCAGAATGTACGACGCACGGGTTGTCAGGAAATCCTTGTCATTCCCGGTATGGCGCAACAGAAACAAGCCGATCTCTTCCACGAGGTCGGGATTAGAAAGCAGGTTGTATGGCAAATAGGCCTGCATGCCTGAGCCCGCATATATCCCGATGCGACCATCGAAGCTTTCCGGGACATGGCCCGCGTCTTCCAGAACTTCCCAGCAGGTTTCAAGAAAATGCCTGTGTTGGGGGTCAAGGATCGCCGCTTCGCGCGGTGAAAACCCAAAGAAGCCAGCATCAAAACTTTCCATCTCAGGCAGGATATTGGCCGCCTTGACATAGTTTGGGTCCGCCAATGCTGCCCGACTAACGCCCGCGGCAAGCAAGGCCTGATCGCTCAGCTTTGTAGTCCCGACCCGCCCGCTGGAAATTAAATCCCAGAATTCCTCAACATTTCTCGACGCGGGAAATCGACCTGCACGCCCCACAATGGCGATGCGGTTATCCGGTTTGCTTTCCTGCGTCATGCCTGAATACTCGATATTTGGCGGTTTTGCATCATGAACTCAGCGCCTGCCCATACGTGCAAGGCGGGCGGCGGCGCGTGCAGCACCACGATTAGCAGCAGTCTGATCGGTTTTGGTTTCACCGCTCATAAATTCGCTGAGCTTGCGGACGGTTGGATATCGGAACACATCGGTGATCGAGATCGCCCGATCCAACTTGCCCTTCAGAGCACGCTGCACCTGAACGACAAGCAGTGAGTGTCCCCCCAGATCGAAGAAGTTGCTGTTGACCGAAAAATCGTCGATCCCCAATGCATCGCGCCACACCTGATAGATGATGTTTTCCGTTTCATTATCAGGGGCTTCGGCGGGTTGATCGGTCCTGGATCTGACCGGATGAGGCAGCGCATTGCGGTCGACTTTGCCGTTGGGTGTCAGCGGTATCTTGTCTAGGACAACAAACTGTGACGGGACCATGAAATCGGGCAAAACGGAGGACAAAGCCTGCTTGAGGTGCTCGGTTGATGGTGGCGTGCCGGACGATGTAACGTAGGCGACAAGGCGAGTGTCGCCCGCCGAAAACTCGACCGCCTTGGCAACGGCTTCAGCGATGGACGGGTCTGCACGAAGTTGGGATTCGATCTCGCCCAGTTCTATCCTGTGACCGCGAATTTTGATCTGGTTATCGATACGACCCAGAAATTCAAGGACACCGCCCGGTCTGCGACGAACCAAATCGCCTGTCTTATAGAAGACGCCGTCATCTGTTTTGACAAACCTGTCGGCGGTCAGGTCTGGCTGCTGCCAGTATCCGTTCGTGACACCTTGCCCGCCAATCCACAATTCGCCAGCAACGAATTCGGGCAAACTGTGGCCCTGCGTTGAACGTATGTCCAAACGAGTGTTGGCGATTGGTTCGCCCAAGGGAACAATATGCTCTATCTCGCTGAGCTCTGCACAGGAGGACCAAATCGTTGTCTCTGTCGGGCCATACATGTTGAAAAACCTTGCGTCGGTCGCAGATCGTAAATCGCGTGCCAGATCCAGAGGCAGGGCCTCTCCGCCGACCATCAGCACATCAAGATGCGAAAGCGCACGCTGTCCCGGCTCGTCCGCAGCCAGCATTGATGCCATTGAGGGCGTACATTGCAGATGCGTGATATCTTTTTCCACGATTTCTTCCGCAACGGAGGCTTTTCTGCCAACGCCGCCTTCGGCTTCCAGCGCGTCCATGAGCGCTTTGATATTGGGCAGGTTTTCAAGCGCGATATCTGTATCAACGCCGAAATCAATCAAACAGCCGATCTCATCGACGCCAATGGCCGTCACCTGACGCACGATGTCTTTTGCGCTTTCGGTTGTGCCGAACAAACCTGACGTCATGTAGTACCGCTCGAATGCATGATCGAGCAGCTGATCCAGATCTTCCGGTGAAAGCTCTTCTTGTTCGAACATTTCAACCGGTGACATGCCTGCGGTGTTGGCGCGCTCAACAATTGTCGGGAAAGTCCATGCAGCGCGTTTCACAAGATCTACGGCGCTTTTAAGGTAGCTTTTCATCGGACCGCGCACGGTTTCGCGCACGGTTTCTTCGTCGTCACCCACGAATGTATGAAGCATCAGGGTGACAGTACCATTCCCGGGGTGGCCAGCCTCACGCCACGCTACACGGTAGGCTTTGATCTTTTCAGATACCTCCTCAACCGTTTGCCCCAGAAGGTGAGTCAACACCCCGCAGCCTTTTTGGGCTGCCGCAGCAAAGGTTTCCGGATTGCCAGCCGCAGTGAGCCACAGCGGCAAATCAGCCTGCATCGGTTTTGGGTGGATCTCGACGTCTACCGGTTTGCCATCATGCCCGGCAAACGTCTGTTTTTCACCGCGCCACAGCGATCGCAATGTATCAACGTTTTCAAGCATGATGTTCTTGCGGTCCGCGAAAGCATCTGGCCGGACGACGAAGTCGTTTGGTTGCCAGCCAGACGCCAATGCGATGCCGGCGCGCCCGTTTGACAGGTTGTCAACCAGCGCCCAATCTTCGGCCACACGAATGGGGTGATGCAACGGCAAAACCGACGATCCCGCCCGAAGCTTCACGTTCTTTGTAATACCGGCCAACATGGCCGCACTAATTGCGGGATTTGGGTACAATCCGCCAAAGGCATGAAAATGGCGTTCGGGTGTCCAGATCGCTTCAAAGCCATTTTCGTCTGCGAATTTCGCGCCTTCCAGCAACAGGCGATAGGCATGATGCCCAGTTCCAGCCACTTCGGATGCAAAGTAAAACAGCGAAAACCCTGGCAGATCAGCACTAGCCGGACCATCGGTCTGAAGCACAAGCGTCAGCCCGCGGGTCAAGGTCCAAAAAAGTTCGAGAACCGAGATGTCGAACGAGATCGAAGTCACGGCGAGAAAGCGAGAGCTCGTACCATAAGGGATCTTCTGATCCATCCCTGCAAAGAAGTTCTGGACCGCTCTGTGCGGGACCATAACCCCTTTCGGAGTGCCGGTCGAACCGGACGTGTAGATCAGGTAAGCAAGTTCATCCGACGACACTTTGGGCATCGGTGCCGCTTCGGCGCCTGCGGTGGGAAGGACAATTTGGCTTGGTTTAACATCCAGAAGGGATTGCGTTTTGGTGCTGGCAACCACCAGACAAGCGCCAGAATTCTCGATCATGAAAGACAGGCGTTCAGCTGGATAATCGGGGTCCAGTGGCAGGTAAGCTGCCCCGGATTTGAGGATCGCAAGCAAAGCAACAACCAGATCGACAGATCGTTCAATACAGAGACCGACAACTTTTCCGGACTCAGCACCTCGATGCATCAACTCGCTGGCAAAAATATCCGCATGTTCTTTCAATTCCTGATACGTGAGCGTTACGCCCCCTACATCGAGTGCAATCGCATCAGGCGTCTTTTCCGCCTGCTGGTCAAAAGCGTCATGTATGGTGAGGTCAAAATCGACCCCGGTTCCAGAGTCGCGCAATTCGTCCTGATCAGTCAGGGCGAGACCAGTCAGCGGCGCCGACGAGTTTTCCAAAAAGTTCCGTAAAAAGAAGCTGAAATGTCCGGCCATTACGGTCAAGATATCTGCGTCAACGCCACGCGCCACGAACCGAGGATTATCCGCGATCAGGGCGAACGTGCCACCGGTTAAAACTTCTTCGTCCGCGCCTTCGGATGCGAAAATTACAGACAGGGCAAGCTGAGATGCTTCCCGCTGTTTCGGATCGGTTAGGCGCCGCGGAAGGTCAGCAGCCATGGGCGCCAAGGCCCGCGCATCTTCCAAAGCAGCATCGAATTTGGCGGTTGTGGTTAATCCGGTGTCATCTGGCGTCAGGTCAATGCTGACCAAGCGCCGGTCAGACAACGCGGGATGAAGCGACGGTTCGCGCAGCGCAAATGTGGCGCTGGATTTGCCGGATAACGCACAAATCCATGCCAGATATGCTGCACTGAGGTGCGTTGTTGAACAGGCGGGTAAGTCTAGTGGGGCCCTAACGACACCTTCCTGTGTTTCCGCAGCTAACGGGTATGGGGGGACCGCAGGAAAGGCTTTCGAGCAGATTTCTTCCCATTGCGCTTCATTGTGGCCCACGGCCTTTAGAAGTTCAGCCTCCAACTCAGTCGAGGTTTGGAGAATTTCACCTGCCTGAAGAGACAACGCCGCGAAGTCCACCGGATCGCCGGTCAAAGTGCTCAGATCAGAAAGAACGACATGCGCGTCTGCTGCTGCAATGACTATGCTGTCGTCCTCAACAGAAATGACTTCGCCCGGTGTTCCCCCGTGGTCATCGCTGATCTTTAAGTTTCCGACAACAAGCAGAGTGTGCCCGGTCAACAGCTTTGCGGTTCCCAAGGGATTGGCATAATTGCCAAAATCAAGTCCGCGAACGATTGCCGACAATGACTTGGCGGGTTGATCAAACCGCAACAGCCCCAGATTGGCGGGACGCTTGATACTGGAGTGCCAAAGCATCTTTCCGCTTTGAGGGGTCGCATTCAGTGTGCCCGCAAACAAATCTTCCAACAGATCGCGGAATGTTTCCAGCCCGACCTCGTAGCATTTGGCGTTCAGGCTGAACGCGGTTTCTGTGCCTGAAATGGGGAATGACTTGGTGCGGTAAATACCCCCCGCATCGACCTGCATGGTCATTTCGTGCCAAGTGACCGCGTGCTGTTCTGCACCGGACAGAATGGCCCAGACCGGCACGTTGCGCCCGGCAAGGTCTGGCAACGGGCCGTCGTGGAAGTTAATCGCGCCGGTCTTGGCTTGTGCGACCAATTCTTCGGGCAACACGCTGAGATTGGCGACACTGAAAAGCCAATCAACGGATATGCCACCTAATTTAGGGTCTTCAGGAGTGCCCAAAACGGGAATTTCTTTGGATCTAGCCCATTCTGCAATCTGGGTGTCGGAAGAAATAATACCGGCACACTGGCCACCTTTTTCAAGAAAGGCTTCGGCGCACTGGATAAGCAATGTCCCATTACCGCAAAAAACACCGTTCATGTTTAAATCCTTGTCTCCGTTGACAAAAGCAAATCAAAGTCGATTGCTGTTTGGCCGCAAATCCGCAGGCCGTATGTCTCTAAAATTTGAACAAATCAATTTGAGTGTGTGGTCGGATGGCGCGAAATACACCAATCCATCCAGCCAAGTCGTGTTCATAGAATTATTCTGAACGGCGATGCTGATTGTGAGCGAAACAACAAAAAGAATGATCGGTCAGGAAAATGCCTCCCGTTCCATTCTGCCGTCAGCAAACTCAAGATTTCCCCCTATTCCCTTCCTTTCCCAGCACTTTTGGCCGATGCCACACATGGGTATCAGTGCGCGAGCTTTGTCAGCAACTTGTTTTTCTTCTGATACCAAGAATCATGTTGGGGGGCTTGCCGTGCTATGTCCAGTTTTTTCTGGATTGCAAATTCGAGAAAGGCCGTGGTGCATTTTTAGCCAGCCATGAAGGCATTAGATGCAATGGGTAGGACCTTGGGATACGGGCGATTCCTGTCAAACCTCATGATGTCGTGAAGCAAAGGCTACGCAGCTATTTCTGCAACATTGCACTTCTGTTTGCAGGAAGCTGTGTATCACCACCACGAGTTCGCGGTTCATGACTTAGATCAAGGAAGCTGAACCTGCCATCCCACACAGTTCTGGCTGAAACGCGAAGAGGATTCGGAAATGCGCTGCGTGGGGCAGATGTCAAAGATCGTTGTGGGGCCCGTTTGTCGTGCCACCAACAGTGGTGCTTTGGTGGTCTCGATGCTTGCGCTGGTTTTGCAACTCATCACCTCTTCCATCGGTTACGCCTCCAACGGTACCTGGATCGAGATTTGTTCTGATTTTGGAACGGAATACGTGCAGGTAGACCTGTCCGAGGCGCCGACAGGTGATCATGACAGATGTCCCGATTGTGCGAATTGTGCGATGTGCGCGGTCTCGCTGACCGGGCTTGTCGGCGAGAGCCACACAAGTTTTGCACCCGTGTTCGCCGTGGCTTCGGTCACGCAGCAGCAGTCCCAGACCGATGGCCCGGCCTTTTGGCGGGCATGGCCGGAAACCCGGGGTCCTCCAGCCGCGAAAAAGAACAAAACTGACCGCGCCACCTGCGCGTTTATAGCGACATTCCAAGAAAACGGAGGTGCGCTGTGAACGTAAAGCGCGCGATTTCTCACTGGCTCAGTGCCATTGTCGTGATCCTTGCCGGGGTCATGGCGGGCGAGGCAAACGCCGAAAGCCTCGCAAATTTCCTTCCCGACATAACGCCCTCTGAATTGGTCGAAGGTGCCGACGCGTTCGGCCCGATCCGCGAGGATGTGCCGGTAGCCCCCGTCCTGAAGGGCGGCGAGACCATCGCCTATGCCTTTCTGACCTCGGATTTCGTCGGCACGACCGGGTATTCGGGCAAACCCATCCATGTTGTTGCGGCGATTGACGCCGATGCGGTGTTGACTGGCGTGAAGCTGGTCAAGCACTCGGAACCGATCGTGCTGATCGGTATTCCCGAATCCAAGATGGTGAAGGTGACCGAAGGCTATACCGGGCTGGATTTGAAAGCCGAGGTGGAGGCGGGCGGCACCGCGCATGATCTGGACATCATTTCAGGCGCGACCGTGACGATCATGGTGATTGACGACAGCCTTGTGCGCGCAGGCATCAAGGTCGCGCGCGGTCTGGGCCTAGGCGATCTGTCCCCGGCACAGGCCGAAGGGCCGAAACGCGAAGTCGACATGACGCAAGAGACCATTTCGGACTGGACGACCTTGGCAGGTGACGGATCGGTGCGTCGTATGACGCTGGATGTGGGTCAGATCAACGCCGCGTTTGAGGAAACCGGCGATGCGCGCGCCATCAAACGCCCGGAAAAGGGTGCCCCTGATGACACGTTTATCGACATGCATGTGGCGCTGGTGTCGGTGCCGTCGATCGGTAAATCGCTGTTGGGTGAGGCGGAGTATAAAAACCTGACCGCTTGGCTGGAGGAAGGCGAACACGCGATCCTTGTGATGGGGCGTGGGGCCTACAGCTTCAAAGGGTCGGGTTATGTCAGGGGCGGCATCTTTGACCGTATCCACATGATCCAAGGCGACAAGTCGGCGCGCTTCTTTGACAAGCAACACCTTCGGGTTGGGTCTCTGGCGACCCCCGACAACCCCAGCTTTACCGAGATGGACCTGTTCAAGATCCCGGCCGAGGCCGACTTCAACCCCGCCGAACCTTTCCGTCTGCAATTGTTGGTGCAACGCGCGGTCGGGGCAATTGACAAGACCTTCCTGACCTTTGATCTGGATTACAAACTGCCGCAAAGCTATTTGCTGCCCCTGCCTGCCGTCGCGCCCGTGCTGAACGATGCCGATGACGAGGCTGCCGCCAAGTCGCAGTTGTGGAAGCGCATCTGGAAAGACAAGTCGGTCGAGATCGGCATTCTGGGCGCGATGCTTTTGGTGCTGACTGGCGTGTTTTTCTTCCAGTTTCAGGCCACCGCTAACGCACGCGTCTTCTTCTGGTTCCGCATGGGGTTCCTGACCTTCACGCTGTTCTTCCTTGGCTGGTATGCCAATGCGCAGCTGTCGGTGGTGAACCTGTTGGCGTTGATCAACAGTTTGCGCAGTGGTTTCACCTGGGACGCGTTCCTTATGGACCCGCTGGTGTTCATCCAGTGGTTCGCTGTCGCGGCCGCTTTGGTGTTCTGGGGCCGTGGGGCCTATTGTGGCTGGCTGTGCCCGTTCGGTGCGCTGCAAGAGCTGACGAACCGCATCGCGCGGGCGTTCAAGGTGCCGCAATGGACCCTGCCTTGGGGGCTGCATGAACGCCTGTGGCCGCTGAAATACATGATCTTCTTCGGCCTGTTTGGGCTGAGCATGGTGTCGCTTTCGATGGCTGAAACCTATGCCGAGGTTGAGCCGTTCAAGACCGCGATCATCCTGAAATTCGTGCGCGACTGGCCCTTCGTGGTCTTTGCGGTCGCGATTATCGTCGCAAACCTGTTCGTTGAACGGTTCTATTGCCGTTATGTGTGCCCGCTGGGCGGCGCATTGGCAATTCCGGCCCGTATCCGCATGTTTGATTGGCTGAAACGCTATCACGAATGCGGCAATCCCTGTCAGACCTGTGCCAATGAATGCCCCGTTCAGGCCATTCATCCAACAGGCGAGATCAATCCCAACGAGTGTGTCGACTGCCTGCATTGTCAGGTTCTGTATCAGTCGGCCGACAAATGTCCGGTTGTGATCCGCAAGATCAAGCGGCGCGCAAAAACCGGCGTGGCGGACCTGAATATCCCGCCAAAAAACCCACCGGCTAATCACCCTAACGCCAAGACGTCATAAATTCCTTGAAGGAGGTAAAACCAATGACCGAAGAAACGAAAAACCTATCCATGACCCGTCGGGGCATGTTGGGGGCTGCCGCTACCACTGCGGTCGTCGCCGGCACCGGCGGTATCGGTGGTTCGATGATGACGGCGACCCCGGCACGTGCTGCGGGTTCAACCGAGCTTGCACCCGGCGAGCTGGACGAATATTACGGTTTCTGGTCGTCAGGTCAGGCCGGCGAGCTGCGTATCCTCGGTTTCCCGTCGATGCGCGAGCTGATGCGGGTTCCCGTGTTCAACCGCTGCTCGGCCACAGGCTGGGGCCAGACCAACGAAAGCATCAAAATCTTTGAAGACGGCATGTTGCCCGAAACCAAAGCGTTCCTGGCCGCCAATGGCAAGCGCGTGCATGACAATGGCGACCTTCACCACCCGCACATGTCGTTCACCGATGGCACCTATGACGGTCGTTACTTGTTCATGAACGACAAGGCCAACACCCGTGTGGCACGCGTGCGCTGCGACGTGATGAAGCCTGACAAGATCGTGGAAATTCCGAACGCAAAAGCCATCCACGGCCTGCGTCCGCAGAAATTCCCGCGCACCGGTTACGTATTTGCCAACGGTGAAGACGAAACACCGATCGTCAATGACGGATCGATCCTGGACGAGCCCGATAAGTATGTGAACTTCTTCACAGCACTTGACGGTGACACGATGGAAATCTCGTGGCAGGTCATGGTCTCGGGCAACCTTGATAACACCGATTGTGACTATCAGGGCAAATATGCCTACTCGACCTCGTACAACTCGGAAATGGGTATGAACCTGGCCGAGATGACCGAGAACGAACTGGATCACGTTGTCATCTTCAACCTTGCCGAAATCGAAGCCGGCATCGCCGCAGGTGATTTCACCGAAATGAACGGCGTCAAAGTGATCGACGGCCGTAAGGGTCAGAACAAGAAATACACGCGCTATGTTCCGATCCCGAACAGCCCGCACGGCGTCAACACCGCGCCCGACATGAAGCACGTCGTGATCAACGGCAAGCTGTCGCCGACCTGTTCGATTCTGGACGTGACCAAAATGGACGCGTTGTTTGAAAGCGATGCCGATCCGCGGTCTTGTGTTGTTGCCGAGCCTGAGCTTGGTCTTGGCCCGCTACACACTGCCTATGACGGTCAGGGTAACGCCTTCACCACGCTGTTCCTGGACAGCCAGGTGGTGAAATGGAACATCGAGAAGGCAATCGAAGCCCATAACGGCGCTGATGTCGATCCGATCATCTCGAAGGTGGACGTGCATTATCAGCCCGGTCACAACTCGACTTCGATGGGTGAAACCAAGGAAGCAGACGGCAAGTGGTTGATTTCGATGAACAAGTTCTCGAAAGACCGGTTCCTGAATGTGGGTCCGCTGAAACCTGAGAACGAGCAGGTCATCGATATCTCGACAGATGATATGAAAGTGGTTCACGACGGTCCGACCTTCGCCGAACCGCATGACTCGATCATCGTGCGTCGTGACATCGTGAACCCGAAAGACGTCTGGGATCGTAACGATCCGATGTGGGCCGCGACCCGCGCACAGGCGGAAGCTGATGGGGTTGATATCGACGACTATATGGACACTGTCATTCGTGATGGAAACAAAGTCCGTGTTTACATGTCGAGCCAAGCGCCGACCTTCTCGCTTGAGACGTTCGAGGTGACCGAGGGCGACGAGGTGACAGTGATCATCACCAACTTGGATGACATTGATGACCTGACCCACGGCTTCACCATGAACAACCATGGCGTCGCGATCGAGATCGGGCCGCAGGCGACAGCCTCGGTCACGTTCACAGCCGCGAAACCGGGCGTTTACTGGTATTACTGCCAGTGGTTCTGCCACGCACTTCACATGGAGATGCGCGGTCGGATGTTCGTGAAACCGAAAGCGTAAACCATGCGAAACCTGCTTCCTTTTCTGACGGTGCTGTTCACCCTTCTGATGACATCTCTGGTGTCAGCAGCCGAGGTGATCGTGCCAGCAGAGGAGGGGGCACTTGCAAAAGCCATCGCCGGGGCCACCCCCGGCGATGTGCTGATCTTGTCACCCGGTCGCTATGCGGGCCCCGTGACACTCGACAAAACCATCACGCTGGACGGGCGCGGCAAGGCCGTGATCGACGCTGGCGGCACCGGATCGGTGATCACCGTGACCGGCGCGGATATTGTGGTGCGCGGGCTGGAGCTTGTGGGGTCCGGCGACAGCCACGAAACCATCGACAGCGGGGTGCAGCTGACCAAGACGGCGCGGCGCGCTCTTGTCGAAGACAACAGAATTCTGGGTAACCTTTACGGCGTGGACATCCACGGCGCACGCGACAGCATCGTGACGGGAAATACCATCGAAGGCCGTCAAGACCGCCACATGAATAGGCGTGGCAACGGCATTTACGTTTGGAATGCCGCCGGTGCGCAAGTGCTGAACAATGATGTCCGCTTTGGTCGCGATGGCATCTTTGTCAACACCTCGAAAAAGAACCTGTTCAAGGGCAACCTGTTTCGCGATCTGCGGTTTGCCGTGCACTACATGTATGCCGACCGCAGCGAGGTGTCGGAAAATGTCTCGATCGGCAACCACCTTGGCTATGCGATCATGTTCACCAGCCACGTGAAGGTGTTAAACAACGTCTCGATCAATGACCGTGACCACGGGGTCATGCTGAACTATGCCAATGAAAGCGAGTTCGTCGGCAATTACGTGAAGAATGCGTCTGACCGTTGCACGTTCCTCTATAACGCCAACAAGAACGTGTTCACGGATAACTGGTTTGAAGGCTGCGATATTGGCATTCACTTCACCGCCGGGTCCGAGCGCAACCGGATCGTCGGCAACAGCTTTGTCGGCAACCGCACGCAGGTCAAATATGTCTCGACCAAATGGGTTGAGTGGTCCGAGGATGGGCGCGGCAATTACTGGAGCGATTTTGCCGCCTTCGATGTGGATGGCGACGGCATCGCAGACGCCCCCTATCGCCCCAATGACAGCATGGACCATGTGCTGTGGACCCAGCCTGCTGCGAAACTTCTTCTTGGGTCGCCGGCCGTGCAGCTTGTGCGCTGGTCGCAATCCGCTTTCCCGGCGCTTCTGCCCGGTGGCGTGATCGACTCGAACCCTCTTATGCGCGCTGTAAAACCAGCCGCGAGTGAAAAGGTGCCTTATGACTGATAATGCATTGACCATCGAACATGTCCGCAAGGACCGGGGCAAGATCACGGTTCTGGATGACGTGTCGCTCAGCGTCGCAGCTGGCGAACGGGTGGCCCTTCTGGGTCACAACGGGGCCGGCAAATCGACCCTGATCAAAACAATTCTTGGCCTTACACCACTCACGGATGGCCAAATTCGCGTCGGCGACGCGAAGCCCGGCAGCGGGGTTGCCCGCCGCACAACCGCTTATTTACCCGAGGCGGTCAGCTTCCATCCGGCGTTGACCGGACGCGAGCAGCTGACGCTGTTTGCGCGCCTTGACGGGCAACCCGCCGATGTGCCCGGGCTTCTGGACCGGGTCGGGCTGGGCGACGCGATGGACCGCCGGATTGGGGCTTATTCCAAAGGAATGCGGCAACGTTTGGGGCTGGCGCAGGTGCTTCTGGGCAATCCGAAAGTCGCGCTGCTGGACGAACCGACCAGCGGGCTTGATCCGATCTCGCGCCAGGACCTTTATGCGATCATTGATGAACTGGCCGCCAATGGCACGGCTGTTCTGATCGCCAGCCATGCGCTGACCGAGGTCGAGGCGCAGACCGATCGCATCGCCATTTTGCGTAAGGGGATCAAGGTGGCCGATGACACGTTGGAAAGCCTGTCCGCTCAGGCTGGCCTGCCCACGAGGTTACGCATTCGCGCTAGCGGCCAACATGCCGACGAAATTGCTGCGGCAACGGGCGGCACACGGATGAACGGAGCATCTGTCGAAATCCTCTGCACGCCCGATCTGAAGATGGAAGCGCTGCGCCGCGTGGCAGCCATGGGCGAAGTGATCACCGATATCGAGATGACGCCGCCACGGCTTGAAGACCTCTATCGCCATTATGCCAAGGAGCGCGCGCAATGACCCGCTTTCTCGCCATTGCCTCGACCGAAATGCTGATCCTGCGCCGCAACCGCTGGCTGCTGATGGCGACCGTTATCATGCTGCTCTTTGCGCTGGCGCTGACCTTCGCAGGCAGTGCGCCGACCGGATCGGTGGGCGTTGATATGTTGACCGTCTCTGTCACCTCCATGACCACGCTGTCGGTCTATCTGGCCCCACTTCTGGCGTTGATGATCAGCTTTGATGCCATCGCGGGCGAGGCGGAACGCGGCAGTCTGTCGCTGCTTTTGTCCTATCCGGCTGGACGCGGGGAGATCCTTTTGGGCAAATTCGTCGCCCATCTGGCCGCACTGGCTTTTGCCATGACCGTCGGGTTTGGTGCGGCGGGCGCGATTGCGGCATGGTTTGGCGGGGCAGGGGCGGACAGCCTGACCGCGCTGGCGCGTCTGATCGGCACCTCGATCCTGTTGGGCGCGGTGTTTCTGGCGCTTGGCTATCTGGTGTCAGCGCTGTCGCGCAGTGCCACGGCGGCGGCGGGTTTGTCGGCGGGCCTGTGGCTGGTCTTCGTCGTCCTTTATGACCTTGGCCTCTTGGGCGCGGTGGTGATGGACGGCAGCGGAGATTTCACCCGCTCGGTCTTCCCATGGCTGATGGTGGCCAACCCGGCCGATGCGTTCCGGGTCTGGAACATCTCGGCCTCGGACGGCGTGGCGATGGCATCGGGCATGGTTGGGGCGGCTCAAACGCTGCCAGCATGGGCGGCACCGTTGTCGCTTGCCCTGTGGCCGCTTCTGGCCTTTGGACTGGCGCGTGCCGCCTTCAAAAGGGTCGAGCCATGAAGCGCCTGATTGCCCTGAGCCTGCTGGCGCTGGTTGCCTGCAATGAAGACGAGGCGAAAGCCCCGCCGCCTCCGACGGACCTGACCGAACAGGCGCTGAGTTATTTCTGCCAGATGAACGTGGCCGAACATGGCGGACCCAAGGGGCAAATCCATCTGGAAGGCCATCCGGCGCCGTTGTTTTTTGCGCAGGTGCGTGACCTTGTCGCCTATCTGAAAAGCCCCGAACGCGAGGCTGAGATTACCGCGATCTATGTCAGTGACATGGGCGTTGCGCGGAGTTGGGCCGATCCCGGCAAAGGCAACTGGATCACCGCCGAAGATGCGATATACGTTGTGGGCGCCGAAGTAGCCGGCGGCATGGGTGCGCCCGAGGTTGTGCCCTTCGCTGATGATGAAAGCGCCGGTGTGTTCATTGCGCAATATGGCGGTGAAACGCACAGATTGGACACCATTCCCGATGACGCCGCACTTGGTGCCGTCGACCTGAACAAGACGTTGGAGACACCTTCATGAGCATCCTGAATCGCCGTCGATTTCTGGCCATCTCTGCCGCCGCTTTGGCGGTGCCGACGGGTGCCAGTGCCTCTGTCGCACGCTGGACGGGTCGGGCGTTGGGCGGGCCGGTGTCGATGCAGCTTGTGGGTGTTCCACAAGCCGATGCGGATAAGATTTTCGCAACCGTCGAAGCTGAATTGAACCGGCTGGAAGATGTCTTCAGCCTGTATCGCGAGACGTCTGAACTGTCGCGCCTGAACAGGTTCGGAAAGATCGGCGATCCCTCGGCGGACCTTTTGCATGTGCTCAGCGCTTGCGCCAGCCTGCATGCGGCAAGCGATGGGCTGTTTGACCCCAGCGTTCAGCCGCTGTGGAAGGCGCTGGCCCTCAATTCGGGCAACGATGCCATTGCGACGGCAAAGGCTGCTGTGGGCTGGTCGAAGATCAACTTCGATGCACTTCATGTCAGACTGCCGGCCGGCGGGGCGCTCACGCTGAATGGTATTGCCCAAGGCGCCGTAACCGACCGGATCGTCGCGCTTTTGCGCGGCCAGGGGTTGCGCGATGTGCTTGTGGATATGGGCGAGATCGCAGCGATGGGGCAGGGGCCAAAGGGCCCGTGGTCCATTGGCGTTGCGCAGACTGACGGCACGTTGGTGCACCGGCTGACTGCGACCGACCGGGCAATTGCGACATCGGTGCCGATGGCGATGCAAATCGGGGGCGATCAGGGGCATATCCTGTCGCCGACTGGTGGCGCTCCGGTGCAAGAACTGGTGTCGGTTTCCGCACCAACCGCGATGATCGCTGACGGGTTGTCGACTGCGTTGTGCCTGGTGGATGACGCCACAGCAGCCCGCATTGTTGCAGGCTTCCCCGATGCGAAGATCGAGGTGATGACCAGCGCGGCTTAAGCCACGCGCGTCAGTAATCGCGTTCGAAATAGATCCCGATCGTGCTGTCGCCATCGGAACCAACTGTTCCGCGCGCCGTCAGCGATGGGTTGATGGACAGGTTCAGGTTGATCTCGGTATCACCATCCGAGCCGACGGTCACATCGGTATAGATGTTCTCTGAGATATACTTGCCCACTTTCAATGCCGCCTCGCCGTTTTCATCAGTGGTCAGGTCCAGATCATCCAATCCGAAATTGTTGCGCAGTTTGCCGACGATCCCTTCGCCACCTTTGCCCGCTAAGGTCCTGACCGCTGCCGCAAGCTGTAAAGCCTGCAGCGCCGAGATTTCCGAGATGTTGCGGCCAAACAGCAGCCGCGCCAGCACCTCGTCTTGCGGAAGGTCCGGGCTTGAAGAGAACGTGACCTCGGGTTCAGACACCGGGCCAACCAAACTAATGCGCACCAATGTATCGTCGGTTTGGGTTTCGGCTGCGAAGGTCAGATAGGGGTCGAAGGCTCCGCGCAGTACGACGCGCCCTTCGCTGAGCGTCAATCGTTTACCCAGAATGTCCAACCGACCCCGGATCAGGTCAAACTGACCGGTCGGGATCACATCGGCACTGGTGCCCGACAGCCTGAGCGTTCCCCCCAGTTCCGCATCCAACCCGCGCCCGCGCACAAACAGCTGGCTGGGCGCGCGCACTGTGATGTCGATGGGATAAGGGCGTGCTGCCGCCGTGGTTGGACTGGGGTCAACAATCAGCCCGGCAAAGGCGCGGGTCTGGCGCGCGGCGGCTTTTTCATTGATGTGCTGAAGTTCGGCCATGATCGGCACAGTGCTGGCGGGCACTTCTGAAATTCGGATTTCGGTGCGACCAAGCGCCAGATCGGCACGCAATGTGGCCCCACCGGCCAACGGGCCACGCACCGTGCCGTTGCCGTTCACGGTCGTTTCAAAAAACTTTCCATCGGTCAGCTGGGCGCGATCCACATTGACCTGCAGATCGGCTTGAAAGGGGGCCTGCATCGAAACTTCGCCGCGCGCCGTGATTTGTCCGCCCGTAATGATTGAGGTCTCAACGTTGATATCTGCCCGCCCGCCTGACAACACAGCGGTCGCGCTGTTGATATCCAGCGCTTGCCCTAGTTTCGGCAGCGTTAGGCGCGCGCCAGCGGTCTGCACAGTGCCCGACAGAGACGACAGTTCCAGCGGGCCATTCAGCGACAGGTCAAATGCGGCCCGTCCCGTCAAAAGCCGTGGCTGGATCGCCCGGTTGGCCAGTTCAAGCGGAACAGTGCCGTCGATCTTAAGATTTGCGCTGCTGGCATCGGCTTTCATGGTGCCGTTGACCGAAGCATTGATACCGCCGGGACCATTTGCTGCGACATTCAGTTGCCATGCGTCATCCACAAGCGTTGCCGTGCCGCTGGCCGTCCCGGGGCCAGAGATCCCATCTGCGACGACGCCCACGTCGCGCAGTTTGACGTCGAAATCCAGTGTGTTGCGCCCCTCAACCGCTCGTCCTGTGGCTTGCGCCGTCAGCTCGGGCGTCGCGATGGACAGGTCATCCAAAAACACCACCTTGTCATCGCCGCGATGCAAGCGCGCCATGAACTGACTGGACCCGCGGATCAGGTCATCCAGTGTCGGTTGCCCAATCCCCAGATTGCTGCCCGAGCCGTCAATCTCGGCGTCAAAATCGCCGGTTGCGACGTGATAACTGCCTTTGGCAACGGCGGATATGCCGCCGGTCAGAGGTTGCCCGATCAGGGACGCATAGGGCGACAGCGAAGCGGCCTTGGCATTGACGCTGCCCTTGACCAGCCCCGGTCCGTCTTTGGTGATTTGTACCGAACCGTCCAGCGATGCTGCAACCTCGCCCGGTCCTGTAACATCTGCGACCACGGCCCAGATGTCCTTGTTTTGCGTGACCGAGCCGACAAGCGTCGCTGGTCCCAACAGGCCCGGATCGACAAGGGCGCTGTCTTTGATACGTATATCAAACTGCGCGGTTGAGGCGTCCGTTATCAACACTGCCGACGCTGAAGCGGTGGCCTGCTCTGTGGTGATGTTCAGGCGCTCTAGCCGGGTGCCAGTTTCATCGCGCACGGCTTTGATATCCAGCTTGCTGGTCCCGGCGATCAGCGGGTCAAACCGCGGCTGCCCGATGCCCAGATCCGTGCCGCCGCCCGTAACTGTAAGGTCAAAAGCGCCACCCAAAAGGTTCGCCGAGCCATTCAGCGCCACTTTGGCGGCCCCGGTCAGCGGTGCGCCGGCCAAATCGGCGAATTGCGACAGATCGCCAGCCGTCAGGGCAACATCGCCGTTGGTTGTCACCGTGATACCGTTTGCCAGATCACTGGCGGATAAGCTGCCAACCAGTCGGTAATCTGTGCCGCCAAGGTTGATCCCCGAGATCTCCAGCGGCGCATCTTCGCGCCAGTCAAAGGACAGTTTGCCAGCCAAGCTGGGGCCAATGGCGGTGGCCAGAGCCTTGGATTTCGGGGTTATACCTTGCGCGTCCAAAGTGATGTCGCCACCAACACTGCCCGCATTGACCCCGTCACCATGCGTCAATGTCCCGTTGGCCGAGATGGTTGCAGCGTCCATTGTCAGGTCGTCACGGGTCAGCGTGTTCAATATGAAATTGGCCTGCCATGCGTCGCCATTGGCTGCATCGTATCCAACGGCCAGATCAGCCGACCGCACGTTGGTTTTGGGACCGGTCAGGGGCAAAAGCACCGGGGCACCGTCTTTGTCTGCAATACGGCCCGTCAGGCTGAACCGCTCGGGCCATCCCTTGGCGGACACGGCAAGGTTGCCTTGAAGCGTCATCGCCTCGGTGGTCAACTCCAGCGTATCAAGGTTCAGCGCGCCGTCAGCAAACCGTTGGCCGGTGGCGGTCAAAGCGACGTTGTCGCCGAAAAAGTCGCGATAATCGGGCAGAAGCACCGGGGCAATGTCGCCCGCAAGCTGCGCGTCGAACCGTTTCAGCATGACAGGAGTTTCTGGTGTCGATGCGGCTTCGTCCACCTCGTCTTGCACTTTGACCTGCCCGGTCAGACGCGGCTTGCCATCAGTAGCCAGGTCAATATCGGCGGTGAAATCAGCCACTGGGCCCGTTCCTGCGATGGTCAACGCGACGGCAGGGCGGCCGGGCAGGTCCAGCATGTTGGCGGCGATACCATCTTCGCCCTCTTCCACGGTCAAGGTCAGGTCAAGCTGGGTGGTTGCGTTGCTGTAGTCACCATCCAGCCGCAGGGCCCCAGTCGGTCCATCTGTCCGAATGATATCAAGCGTGGCGGCACCTTCCCCATCCGACAGTTTCGCCGCGCCTTCAAGTTTGACGACTGCGGCTGTGCCAATAACCGGCTCAGCCAGTTCAACACGCTCGGCCAGGATCAGGCCGATTTCGACCGAGACAGGTAGCTCCGGCAAGGAAAAGCCGCTGGCCTCTGGCGCAGGCACGCCGCCGACGGGGGTAGGTCTGCGGGCGATAAGGATCTCTTGCGCTGCGAGTTTCTTGATGTTGATGGCGCCACGCAAAAGGCTGCTTCGTTGCCAATCCATGACAATGCCATTCAGCGTCAGCCAAATGCCGTCATCATCGGCCACGGTGATCTGGTCAACCGTGGCTTCTGAACTGAAGGCGCCTTGGAAGCCGATGATGCGGATGTCGCGACCAACCCCGGACAGATTGTCCTCTAACAACCCTTGCAAGTAGCCGCGATCATCCTCGCTGGCCTGCGCGTGCGCGAACCCAGCCCAAGACAGAGCAAATATGACGGTCAATATGCGGAAAAACAGGCTCAAAACGCTTGGCCAATCCCAATGTAGATTTGTACGCCGTCGCCGGTGTCACCCGAAATGGGCCCGGCCACGTCCAGCCTTAGCGGCCCGATCGGGGTTTTATACCGCACCCCGATACCGCCGCCAGTGTGCCAAGCGCTTTGCCCGTCGAACAGGCTTCCGGCAGCCACGTGGCCGGCATCCACAAACCCGACGACGCCGATCTTGTCAGTGATTTGCGCGCGCAGTTCAGCCGACAGGCTGACAAAAGACTGGCCGCCCGTAATATCGCCGCCGCCTGCATCCAGACCAAGGGACTGGTAAGGCTGCCCGCGCACTGTGCCGCCGCCACCTGAATAAAACCCATAATCCGGGGGGATATCGCCGGGGTTGCCAGCAAAAACCGACCCGACCTGAACCCGCCCCGCCAGAACAAAGCGATCTTCAGCCCCAAAGCCGCGATAGGCGCGCCCATCACCGTGAAGCCACGCCCCCGTGCCGCCCGAGTCGAGCGAGATGAAGGGCACGGCTTGCGCCTTGAGGTATGTGCCGCGGGTTGCGTCCAGTTTATCATTGCGCCGGTCCCAGGTCAGGGAGGTGGGCAAGGTGAACAAAAAGAAGCGTCGGTCGCCCAGAACATCGGTGGTTTCGGCATAAAACAAGGCGGCGGCGAATTCAGCCTCAAGCGTGTCTGAGAAGATGCGCTTCACACCGCCGCCCAAATTGGCATTGCGCGAGATGTAACCTGGCTCGTCTTGATAGCTAAGAGCGCCGAACGCAAAGGCGCTGGTGTCGGGGCCAAAAGTGGCCGGTTGATCCAACCGAACCCCCAGATGGTAATCAATGCCCCCATCCTTGCTGCCGATGCCGGTGATGTCGCCATCGACCCGGAACCGTTCAGCGCCACCGAACAGGTTGCGGTGCATCCAGAAAGCCGAAACGGCCAACCCGTCAAACGACGACAGCTCGGCCCCGACGCCGAAGCGGCGCGGCTTTTCATCTACCAAGGCCAGACCAACATCCATTGTGTTGCCCGCCCCCAGCGTTTCCGCCTCGGTCAAAGTGACTGACGAAAACGCGCCGGTGCGACGCAGTCGTTTGGCGACCGTTTCAAGCTCGTCCGGGGAAAAGACCTTGCCCTCGGGAAAGCCGGCGATGCGGGCCACGCGGTCTGGTCGGACGGCGTTATTGGTCGTTTGGCGCAACTTGCCAAATCGCACTTTCGGGCCGGGGGAAAGGAACAGGGATGCGGAAAGCTGCGCATTGGCATGGTTTGCGGTGATTTTCTGGCCCGTCAGCGCGACTTTCGCGTGCCCCGCCTCGCGCCAGCCCAGAACGGCGGCATCTGCGGCTTGTTGCACCGTCACGCTTTTCGCGATTTCGCCCGTGCGGAATTCATCCGGCAGTTCGGTATCGGGGGCAAGCGGCGCAGCCTTCGCGGTGCCGAACCGGAACTGCGCGCCGGGTTTGACCGAAACCTCAATCGTGCGGATGGTTTGCGGCACCTCAAACACCGGGATTTGCGCGGCCTCGCGCCCATCGACGCGCACTTTTACGACGCCGCTGTAATATCCGTTTGCATAGAGGGTTTGGACCAATTGCCCATATTCGGCCAACGCATCAGCGAACACATCGCGCGTGTCCTTGTCCGCTTCGTCTTCGGCAGCCAACACCAAAGAGGCAGCTTTCAGTGCATCCTCAAGCCGATCATCCGTGCCTGCGACGTTGAAGACAACAGTGTCCAGAGCCTGCGCTGGCAGTGACAGCCCAGAAAACGACAAAAGGAGGAAAAACAGTGCCTTACCAGAGGTGAACCGCAATCCCCAACTCCCTTGTTGTGCAAATTATGTTGTCCCTATGTTCCAGCCTATAGTGAACCGCTAAAAGCCACCACAGGTTTTGCACCATCGGCGGTAAATTGCTGTCGAATTTAACTGCGCCTTTCTTGTCCGGCCGGGACGAGTGCGCCATTGCCGCTTCGCTTGTTTACAAGGCGTTGGGGACTGAGCTAACTAGCTAGTGAGCAAATCATCACCAGCGGATCAATCCGAAAGGGCAGAATAATGAGTGAACGGCGGGCAGTTGCGTCCCTTTGGATTGGCGAAAAGCTTCACTATCTTAACCAGTTGTGTCTGCTTTCTCATGTTAAGGCCGGGCACCGGACCATTCTTTATTGCGCCGACAAGGTGAGCAATGTCCCCGACGGGATCGAAGTGCGACCGGCGTCCGAGATCATGGATCTGGACCGCGCCTTGATCGAGGCGACCAGCGCGTCGTTTCTGTCCAACGTGTTTCGATACAAGATGATCCGCGCCATCGGCGCTATCTGGATCGACTGCGACGCGTTCTGCCACCGCCCGTTTCCCGAAGATCAGGAATACATCTTTGGCCGCCATGGTATGTCTGGCGCACTGAACTGTGGTGTGGTCGGGCTGCCCCAGCAATGCGAGCTTATGGACCAGCTTTTGGATTACTATGACAACCTGCCAGATTATCCGGCGTGGTGGAACAAGAACCAGCGTCGGAAATACGACCGCCAGGACCCGAAACTGTCCCATGCTGCCCGGATCTATAACGCCGAGCGCACGGCCTTCGGGCCACAGGCCTTCACCCATTTTGCCAAGCAGACCGGGCAATACGATCAGGCCAGCGAACGCGAGGTTCTGTACCCGGTGCCGTTCCAGCTGAACGATATTTTCTATGACCCCTATGGAAACGTAGAAGGGCATTTCACCGAGAATACGTTGTCGGTTCATCTTTACACCAATGGCACCAAGCCATGGTGGGAAAAGCACGAACCGCTGCCGGGATCTTATGCCGCGCGGATGTGCGAAAAGATCGGCATTGATCCGTCGAAAGCCTTGCGCTGAACCGCTTTGTTATTGCCACCAAGGGTGACACATTAAACTGAAGCCACATAAAAGCCCGCACGGCACGTTACTTGCCGTTTCGATGATGAAGGACGAAGCCCCATTTCTTTTGGAATGGTATGCGCACCATCTGGCGGTCGGCTTCACCAAGATCCTTGTCTACACGAACGATTGCACTGACGGCACCGATGATATGCTGATCCGGTTGGAAGAGCTGGGCCTTGGCTATCACCGCCGCAATGACATCCCTGAAGGTGTGAAGCCGCAACCGTCCGCGATCAAATACGCGCAGGCTGAACCGGTTGTGCGGGATGCCGATTGGGTGTTGCTGTTCGATGCGGACGAGTTTCTGTGCATCAACCATGGTGACGGCACGCTGGACCAGATGATTGACGCGGCAGGGGATGCCAATGGCATCGTTATCACGTGGCGCATCTTTGGCTCTGGTAATGTTGTGGACTGGAGCCGTGCGCCGGTCACGGAACAGTATCTTTATGCCGCGCCGCCAACGTGGAACAAGGGCTGGGGCGTGAAAACCCTGTTCAAGTTCGACCATGATAAATGGAAGCTGGGCATTCATCGCCCGTCGATCAAGAACAAGCATCTAGAGACCGAGTTTCCCGACACGGTGAAATGGCTGAACGGATCGGGTCTTCCGATGGAGGACTACTTCAAGTTTCGCGGCTGGCGGTCGATCCGGCGCACAGTGGGTTACCAGTGGGCGCAGATGAACCACTATGCGGTGAAGTCGGTCGACAGCTATGCGGTGCGCAAATTTCGCGGCAACGTGAACAACAAGAAAGACAAGTATAACGCCGATTACTGGGCACTTCAGGATCGCAATGAGGTGTTGGATGACAAAATCCTGCGCTATTCGGAAAAGCGGCAGGCGATCATGGACGAATTGCTGACCGATCCGGTGCTGAACAAGCTGCATTTTCAAGCGCTAGAGCGCGTCGAGGCGCGGCTGGACGAATATCGCAAGACGGACGCGTATGAAGAGCTGAAGCAATCGTTGATCGAAGCGTCGACTGTGCCGATCACCCAGGTTTCGGCCAAACCGCCAAAGGCGCGTGACCCGGCTGAGATCGCCGCCTTGATGTCGAAGGTGGAACAGAAAAACGCCGAGCGTCCCATTGAAGAGCGGCGCACCAAACCGTCGGCCGAATTCATCGACACCCATGAAGGTGGTGACGGTTTTGTGGTTGGCGATATCGACGTCTCCGCCGAGGCTGCCGTGGATTGGGTTGCCAATCACGGGGTTGAGCTTCCGGCGGATGTTCGCATCTTTTCGCCCAGCCAACTCGACATGGTGATGCGCGGAAAATACCAGCGCAAACTGGCCCGGCTGACCGGGCAGGTGGTGTCTGAAGGCGACAAGGTTCTGGACCTTGGGGCAGGGGTCAGTTTCCTTTCGATCTATGCCTGCACGCTGTTTGAGACCTGCACTGTCATCGCGCAGGAAGAAAACGCATCGCGACACGTGATCGCGCAATCTATCCTCGATCATAACGGGCTGGATTTCGGGTCGCGGCTGACCTTGGACAACACCCAAGTGATCTGGCCCGATGATCCCGCCAAAACGGCGGCAGCGATCAATGCGCTGATCGCCGACACGACACCAGACGTGGTGCGTATCAGCTATGGCGAAATTGGGCCGGCAGTATTGCGCAACCTCAACCTTGGCGGTGCAAAACGGGTTGTGCTGATTGGTGGCGCTGCGCGAACATTCCATTTGGCCTCGGCTCAGGCCAAAGACACCGGGCTGCAGCAGAACGAAGATCTGTCAGTGCCCGAAATCGTCGTGCTTCAGCGCAAACCGCAATAGGGCCTAGTCGAAATAGCCGATGGCGCGGGCAAGGCTTTCGCCGGTTTCCGTTTTCAGAATGTCTGCCAGTTGAGCCTCGCGCAGCCCGAAGGATTCTTCATGCAATTCGCGCAGTTCGCTATCGGCAAGAAGATGTTCCAGCATATCCTTGGCGGCGGACGATATCTCGGCACCGGACAAGTCCGTGTCTCCGGGTCGGTTGGCATGGTTCCAATACTGCTCGGACGCGCCAAGCCGATCCGTCTGCACCGCGTCACCCCGATCGACCTTCAACAGAAACTCTGCCGCACTTTTGATGGCATAGTGATTGACTTGCCCATAATCCCGGCTGCCCAGAGCATTGATGGCTTTTCCTGACCCGTCAGTGAAGTCCGGTGGCATCTGAGCGCCCGAACCGTTGATCCATTTGAATCCCGTTTGGGAAAACGTGTTTGTCACTGGGCGATGCGGGCGTCGCGGACCCTGAACCGCATTGCGATAGAGTGTTTTGACGGCGGTGATGACGGGTTTGTTCTGGGCCGCAGCCGCATCGAATTGCGACGACGTTTCGGTGAAGCGCTTGCAGACAAGATCCGGGCTGGCGGATTTGTGACCATTGCTGTTGAACGCAACGGAGGTGAAGGACACCACATCCGCAGGCCCGGTTGCCTGAAAAAAATCGTCCAGCGTGTCCACGTCCCCCTTCAGGTTCAGCAGCTCGTCCGCGTCCGTCACATAAAGCCAGTCGGCGGCCTTGTAGCGGCCAAAATGACCCGCAAAGCGCAGCGCCATGATGTGCCATTTGCCACGGTCGGGAAACATGACTTTTGGGTTTGGCTGGTGCTTGACACGATGAGGCATCATAACCTCCAGCCGGTCCAAAATCTTGTCCGTGTTGTCAGTGCAGCCATTGGTGAAGATCAGCAGATCATCGATGCCCAACGTGAAATGATGCGCCAGCCATTCAAGGATATAGGGGCCCTCGTTGCGCATAATGCTGAGCAAAAGCACCTTTTCTTTGCCGATGGTCATCGCGAAACGCTCTCCCTTTTCGCGGTTGGGCAGGCTGCACCGCGCTGTTGGGCCAAACTATTCACGGAACCGCAGGAAATTCAATGCGTGAGCGGGGCTTAACAGTTGTTGTGCCTGACCCGGCGGGCTAACCTGCCCGCATTCAAGCGTCAAAGAACGCCAGTCTCGGGCGAGGGCAAGCAGTACATGGTTACACAGGCAGAGTTCATCGAAGCCTCGGTCCGCCATCAGGTGGGTGACCTTGGCGATGCCACCCGATCAACGGGCGCGGCGGCGATGGAATATGCGATGTCTGCGTCCTCGGGCATGGCGCTGCATTGGGACCATGGGGCGGGGGCGCCGGGAGAGTTTAACGGCTGGCGTCTGGAGGACCATATACTGCGCAAGACCGGCGGGAAGGTGAACCGGGAAAAGACGGCCGGCGCGTTGTTCAGCATCCTTGATCACGATCCTGACTTCTCGTTCCTTGTGGATATGGCAGATCACCGCACGCGGTCTCTGATATCTCCTGACAATTTCGTCGCCCCGACCTTCAGCTTCAACCGACCGGTGTCCAAGTTGACGGGACGCATTCTGTGGCCTTTGCCCCTTTATCATGATGTCGACGGCGAAGAGTTTCTGGGCGGTCTTGATCCCGATCGGGTGCCGTGGGACGAAAAAATTGACAAATGCGTCTGGCGGGGCGGGCCGGGCAATCGCGGGCGATTGGGCAAGCACGGACGTGGAAAAAGCATTCGGCTGTTGCCTTTGATGCGCAAGTTTCAATCCGGGGCCTTAAGCCAGGAAGAAACGGAAACCGCCCTGATGTCGATGTCGCGATATCGGGTTGTGAAAAGACACTTTGATGATGTGAATTTTGATATCGGCTACACGAATTCAGATGGCATTGTTCTGGCAGATCATCCCTTTCTAACTGGGTTGGAACGGCCGCGCCTGTCGCGCGAGGACTGTCAGGCATACAAGTACATTCTGGTGCTACCGGGCAATGACGTTGCTTCCAGCTTTTACTGGACGATGAACAGCGGCAGCGTGGGGTTGGTCATGGATTGCGCGTTTGAGACCTTTGCCACGCATCATTTCAAACCATGGGAACACTATGTGCCATTCCGCCGCGACCTTCGCGATCTAGAGCGAAATCTACGCTGGTGCGAAAACCACCCCGAGGAATGCCAGCACATGGTGACACGCGCCAAAGAGGTGTGCGCGCTGCTGGCGGATCAAGAATTGCGGCAGGACATTCAGAAACAGGTCGTGCAGCGCGTTGCACAACATCTACAATCGTGATGGCGTCGCGGCAAAAACTAACGCGCCGTTGTGCGAGACATGGCACGAGGCGTATGGTCCGAAAGTCGGCCATGTTTTATATGTAACGATCAAAGAAAAAGGGACGGCAATTGATAAACTCTTATGACGAGCTGATCGCCAGCAACGACTGGAAAGAAAAACTGGACTCTTTGAACCACACGTTGCGCGACAGCCTGATTGCCGCTGGCGAACCGCCGGTTCTGCAGGGCAACGTGTTTTACCACAGCTTTCAGGAAAATTTCTGGACCGCCGAACCGGACCCCGAGATGGAAGTGAAACGCCGCAATCTGTTCATCGTCGCACAGAACAGCAGCCATGCTTTCGAAATTGGCGTCAATGGCGGCCACAGCCTACTGCTGATGCTGATGGCCAATCCCGAGCTGAAAGTGGTCGGTGTCGATATTTGCGAGCGGGTTCAGAAGCAGTGGGCCCCGGTCGAGATCTACGTCGAGGTTGCGGGCAAATGGCTTGAGATAAACTTCCCCGGCCGCGTCAAATTCATCAAGGGGCATTCGCTGATCGAAACGCCCCGCTATGCGATCGAGAACCCCAAGCGCCATATTGATGCAGTGCATCTGGATGGGGCCAAGGTCACGCATTTCCGGGAGCTTTGCGGCATTCGCCCGGTGCTGACGCCCGATGCGTTTGTGATCCATGATGACACCGGGATCACCTCGGTGAAAAAGGCCATTCGTCACGAAACCCAATTGCGGATGATCCGGCCGGTCGAGCCAGAACTTGGTTTGGTCGAAAACGAGTTCCACCAGATCTATCGAAGCTGGGACAAAAAGCGTGGTATCAGCGATCCGGCCAACTGACATGGTGACGGAATGAGAAGGGATGCCACCGTATGAGTGACGCCAAGCTGACGATTTTCTTCGTGGTCGAGCCGCCAAAATATCAGGATATGGCGTGTTTTCTGGCGGCCTCGATCCGGTGCCAGTTTGACGAGCCCATTGATCTGGTGGGGTACTGCCCGGAAGAAACGGTTGGCGACATGGACCCGAAATCGGTCGGTATCCTCAAGGCATTGGGGGTCGATATCCGGCCCATTGATACTGCCGGAAAGTTCGATCCACCCTATCCGCATGGCAACAAGATGCTGGCGGCGCTGGAGCCGCGTGACACGCCTTATTCGGCGTTCATGGACTCTGACATGCTGTTCATCGGCAAGAATACCATTGATGCGATGGTCAAGCCCGGCCATGTCTCGGTCGTGCCGGCAACGTCGATGTATTGGTCGGGGCAGGTCATCTGGAATGACATCTATGCTGCTTGCGACATGCCGATGCCCGAGGATCGGATCTGGCTGTTGCGCCAGCGGCGGCGCAAACTGATGCCCTATTTCAATGCGGGGCTGATCGTGTTTCCAGAAGGCCCGGTGGCTGAAAGCGGGGAAAGTTTTGCTCAGGTCTGGAACCGGCTTGCGCAAAAGATCGACAAGATCGACATCGTGAAAAAGCGTCCCTATCTGGATCAGATGAGCCTGCCGCTGGCGATCCGCGCGGCGGGTCTGGACTGGAACCTTCTGCCAGAAGAACAGCACTATATTCTGGGTGGCAATCTGCGAGGCAAACCGCTGCCGCCTGATATGGACATCAAGATGATCCATTATCGCAACTTCGATATCCTGCGCGAGGTGCGGTGCCGTGGAAAGGCCAAGGATATGCTTGAAAAAACCACCGGCGTGCGCCGCCTGACCAGCTTCCCAGTGGACCCTCCGCATGGTGACAGCTGAGACTGCAAACTGGGTCAAACGCGCCATCGTCCACGACGGCGCGGCGCTTCGGCTGGAATATAACGGCCCGGTATTGGCCGACCCGACACAGGCGCCCAAGCAGGTCGTGGTTGCCTTTGCGCCATTCGACTACCCGTTTGAGTCAGAGCAGGGCGGCTGGGGATCGCAGTCTTTTTCAAAACGCGGCATCCCGCATATCTGCGTTTTCCATAGCGCCGAGGATTGGTATCAGAACTCTGAATTCTTCACCGCGATGAGGAACTGTCGCGCCTATCTGGGCGAGGGCGTCAATATCACAACGTATGGGTTCAGCATGGGCGGGTATGGCGCGATATTGGCGGCCGATTGCATCGATGCGCAGCGCGCCGTTGCAGTGTCCCCCCAGTTTTCGATTGATCCCGCCGCCGTTCCTTTTGAACGGCGGTACAACGCGGAATGGTCCGCTATGGGGCCATGGCTGCATGATATGGCGCAACACCGAAAGGATAAAGGGCGTGAGGTGATCGTGCTTCTGGACCCATTGCACCGGCTGGACCGCAGGCAAGAGGCGCTGTTTCCCAAACCTTTGGGATATGGTCGATGCCTGATCCACGGGGCAGGTCACGCGGGCATTCAGACCCTGGTCGAAATGGGGATTATCGATGTGCTGTTCGACGTGTTGCGCGGTAACGCCTCGACCAACGACTTGCGCCAGGCCTATCGGCAAAACCGGCGCCAGGGGTTTCGCTATCTGCGCAAAGTTGGCACGCGCCTGCATGAGCGCGGTCATCCCATGGCCCGGAGTTTTTTGGAATGGGCCAAGGCGCGGCGGTTTCGCCGCCTGATCAAGAAATGGCGGCCCTATTATGAGTGAGGCCCAAGAGTTTGCGCCAAACTGCGTTGCGAAAGGCGCTTGCGGTGCGGCGGCGACCCCGACACAATCACAGCCGAAACGGGGATGTCTTTTGAATGAGTGACACGGAAAAACCATCGCGCGGTATCTTGCTGAAGGCCCGCAACGGCGACGTCATCGGATTTGACGAAACCGGCCTGCGGCTGAACCTGTCGGACGAGGTGATCGCCGATATCGGGCGCCGCCTTGGTGCGCCCGGCGGTGTCACCCCTGTCGACCCGTCGGTTTTGGGGGATATCCACGCCTGGGACGTGCTCCGGTCAGGCAACTGGTATGTATTTACCGCGCATTTGCCGGGTGATCAGGGGATATGCCAGTTTCGCAGACGCGTGGACCCATTGGGCGATACAGCGCCAGATATTCTGGCCAGCCCAGCAGGCGGGCTGTTTGCGATCCTGTCGCTGGGTGGCACGCGGCACGCGACCACCTCGGACGAGGTGTTGCGCTATCCCTATCATGTGATCACCACCGGCGATGATCTGGGGCCTGCAGGGGCGGCGGGCACGCAAACCGTGACGGCCACAACTGACATCCAACGCCTGACAGAACAGAGCCGCGACAGCCAGATCGCAGATGAAATCATCGCCCGTCGCCAAGCCGCCTTCCGCGCGCTGCCCGTAATCTATGCGCGGGGCGAAACGGACAACTCATCCTCGATCGCAGGGTTCCTGACGGGCAGGGCAGTCAAGAACCTGCGCCAGACCGTAGCAAACCTGTGCGATGCCGCCCGCAGCCTTGAAGTTGCGCCCAAAGTGCTGGCCGTCGGGCTGGATTTCACGCTTGAAGCGGTGGACACAGAGGGTGCGGCATGGCGCAACGGCATCTATGAGCTGATGGCCAAGGTCACCGACGTATTTGCCGATCATCATCTGCGCAAGCCCCTGTTCGTCTCGTTGTTCGATGCTGGCACGCGCACAATTTCAGACCATCCAATCCTGCGCGCGCAATGGGAACTCGCGTGGAACAAGGCCGGGCATGATCATGTGTTCTCGGCCCCCGGATATATGTTTGCGCAGGACGAAAATGGCCGCCCGACCGCAGAGGCGCGCCAACTGATCGCCGAAATGGACGCTTTCGCAATCGAGGCGCAGAACGCTGATCAGGACTGGGCTTGCCCGGTTCTTCTTTTGGCAGAACGCGAGCCGGACCCGAAAGTGATCCGCTGCCGGGGTCAGGCGCTGAGCGCCTTCGTTCTGGACCCCGATGATTTGCTGAATGCCGGACCAGCGTGTGGGTTCCGGCTGGAAGGCTGCGAGAACGACGCAAAAATTACCGGTGTGGTGATCGATATCGGCGATCCAAACGATCTGTTGATCAGCTTTGACAAAGCGCCCAAGGGCGACAGCCTGACCCTGTGCTATGCGCTTGGGCATCCTGCATCCCCAGATGAAATGCCTGCAAACCGTGGCGCGTTGCGCGACGAATGGCACCACACCAGCCGGACCGGGCGCACCCTTCATCGCTGGGCTTTGCCTGCCGCGTTGCCGGTGCACTGATGGGGCAGGGCGACGCATATTTCGTGGATGTGGAGGTGCCGCTGGCCGCGTTGCTGGACAGCATGTCCAAAGCGCCAACAGCCGCAGCGGCCCCCGCACCACGGTCACCTACCAAATGCGGTGCCGTCTGGTATCAGGCGCTGGCCGGGTCGATCACGCAGGACAATGACCACGCCATCCAAAGCTGGACGCCGCAAGAAGGTCTTGGCGTTATCGCGCATCCCGCCAAACCAAACATGACAGGCACGAAGCTGCATCCAGCGGGTGGCATTGGGTTTGATATGGCTGTGAACACCGGACTGGTGGCTGAAGGCGCGTTGTCGGAAACCGAGCAATTCACCATTGCCGTGCGCTTCGACAGCCCCATCGGTGACGCCCGCTCTCTGGTGACGGTAAACCCGGTGGATGCGGATAACTACTTGTTTCTGTCCGAAAAAGACGGCCAGCTTCACTGGCAAGATCAGCAAAGCACGGTCGAGGTTACCCTGCCATCGCCCGCGTCACCAGCATGGGTGGTTGTCGGCTATGACCATGGACGACTGAGCATCGTCGCTGCGCATGAAGGGCACCCTTTGCCCGGTCCGACCACAAGTGCGGCACAAAACCCGCAACTGGACGGCGACTTGTCAGGGTCCAGCGATCTGTTTATCGGCTGCCGGTCGCATCGCAAAGGCATCCTGAAAACGCTTGGACAATCACAGATCAAGGACGTGATGGTGTGGGCAGACAGTTTTGTTCTGACACCCGCTGACGCAGATATGCTGTCCGCCACATGTCGCTTTGCCGAAACCGAAGGAAAGTCGTCATGAGCTTCACACGCGCCGATATCAAAGACGACAATATCTGTGTCATCTGGATTGATGACATGATCGACATTTTCACGTGGCGCAACGCGTTCGGGCTGACGATCTCAACCCCCAACATCGACCGGTTCATGGGCGAAGGCGTGCGGTTTGCCAACGCCTATGCCACGGTGCCTTTGTGTGCGCCATGCCGCGCCGAGCTGGCCACCGGCCTGTCCCCTTTCCGCACCGGCCTTGTGGACCTGAACCGGTTCTGGCGGGATGTTTTGCCGCCCACAGCGGGCTGGCAGTTTGACCTGCGCCGCGCCGGTTTTCGCACCTTTACGACGGGCAAGGTCGATAGCAATTACAAGCCAATGCCGGAAGAATACAAGCGCATCCTGTTCCACGAAGAACCCGAGGCGCGCGACGCGGGCAGGCGGTCGAAGGTCAAGGACTACCTGAACAAAGGCCCCGGCATCTCGGGTGTGAACCACCCTGATGATGACGGGTCACAGGACAGCAAGTTTTACGACTATACCGTCGCGCAGAACGCGATCGAGTATCTGGACCGCGCTGACCCCGCGCGCCGTCACCTGATCCAGCTTGGGTTCAAGCACCCGCACTACAAGCTGCAATGCCCGGATCGCTTCTATCAGACCTATGACCCGGCGGGTATCGTTTGGCCTTCGACCGCCGCGCCAGAAGATTACTTCGGCCCGCAGGAAGGCATGGCGGTCTATGAAGCCGCCTATATCACCAACGGCCCGTGGACGCCGGAGAAGGCTGGTGATCATGCGTGGCGCGAAGTGGTACGCGCCTATTTCGCCGCGATTTCGCATGTGGATCACGAGATTGGCCGCTTTATGGATGCGCTGCGGGCGTCTGATCTGGCGGACAACACGACGGTGATCCTGCTGTCTGACAATGGGTTCAACCTTGGCACCCATGACAGCTTCCACAAGATGAGCCAGTGGGACAGTGCCGCCCATGTACCGCTGGGGATCTGGAATGCGCGGTTGGACCCGCAGGTCGTGGACATGCCTGTGTCACTGCACAACCTGCCCAAAACGATCCTTGATCTGGCGGGCTTGCCTTATCGCCCGGATTGGGTGTCGGGGCAAAGCCTGTTGCCACTGATTGATGAAAGTTTCGGAACTTATGATCGGACCAAATCGCCTGTCACCAGCGTCTTTGGCACCCTCTCGATCCGCCCCTCGACTGACGACCTGAACCGCTATCGTTATTTCCGTTATCCCAATGGGGAAGAGCATGTCTATGACCTGATCGCCGACCCCGGCGAGACCGAAAATGTTGCGCAAACCGGGCCGCTGGACGAGCTGCGAAAAGCCTTGGTCGACAATGCGTTGGAGCTTGGCCTTGATCTGCGCGGGTTTGAAAACCCGGAACGGGGCATCAACGCCATGATGTCGCTGGATGGCAGCGTCGTGATGGCGGGTGGCAATGCCGATAACAGCTATTGGGCCTACGGAGCGCATGCTGAAAACATTCGCGAGGATGAGGACGGCGGCGAGGATACGTTGTGGTATATGGGCGGGCCAGACGATTATGTGCTGCACGCGCCCGCCTATGTCGAAAACATCCGCATCGCGACCGTGGTGTCCCGAAATGAAGAAAACCCCAGCGAATCCAAAGAAATGGCCATCGTTGCTCATCCTGATACGCCGATCAATTTTGAGACCTCGGAGCGGGTGACAGTCAATGTCAAAGGCAGCCGCGGGGCTGACGTGATGATCGGCCCTAAATATGGCGGCGCAGAATTTCATGGCGGCGGCGGAGACGACACGCTGATTGCCATATCCGGACGCCGCAAGGACGTGCACAAATTCTATGGTGGGGCGGGCAATGACACACTGATCGGCGGCAATGGGCGCGACATTCTTGACGGCGGATCGGGCAATGATGTGATCAAAGGTGGCGACGGGCACAGCACAATCCATGGCGGCCCCGGCAATGACGACATCTCGGACGGGGAAGGCGGGTCGGAAATCCACACAGGTCCGGGCCGAAACATCGTCAGGTCGGCGGGCGGGGATGATCGGATATTCATTGGTGCCGGGCACAACCGGGTCGAACCGGGACCGGGCAAGGCCGTGTTTCACGTTGCCTATGGCGGGGTGACTGAGTTCGCGGCGTGGCACAAGGACTATGCGCTTGACCTGAGCGACTGGCCCCAATCCCCCGATATTCAAGTCAACCGTGATGGCTCTGCCCTGATTCAACTTGGGGTCGCTATTGTCAGAATTCTTGCCGGCGCGGCGGAAGACCAATTGGCAGGACAGATCGTGCAAACGGCTTCGAAAGCTTGATCCAACCGGTGCATCCAAGAAAGAACAACCAGAAAACCCATGCGACTAGATTTTGATCCAGATCGGCCCATGAAGGGCAATATTCGTGTGCTCGAAAACGCGGTTGTCGTGCCGTGGGGGCAGGGTGCGCGTGTTCGGATGGCGCGCCCGGCGGGCGTTTTCACGTCAGAGGGTCAATATTGTGAAGACGCAATGACCTTTCGGTCCAGTCAACGCCCTACAACGGTGATCGCAGAGCCACCCAAACCGGAGGACGTGAAAGAAGAGCTTGCGGGCACCACTTTGTTTGGCGGTCTGGCCTATGGCCATTTTGGTCATGCTTTATGCGAAAGCACGGCGCGGCTTTGGGCGCTGGATGACTATGACGGCCAGATCGACAATGTGCTGTTTCTGCCGAAGAAAAAATTCACCTGGCCCATCCGGTCTCTTGGGCAGACGCAGGCCATCGCACGCTCTTTGGGCATCGAGGTGCCGCTGGTGGCCTTCAACAACCCCGTACGGGTCGAAAGGCTGGTGATTGCGCCTCAGGGGTTTGGTGTCAACGACATGATCGGCGCGTCGCCAGAGTTTCGGGCCTTTACCGACCGCCACTGGCGGCAACGGGTGCAGGCAAGCGGGCCCGAGAAGCTGTATATCTCGCGCACCGAAGTGTTCCGCAAACGTGGGCGTCTGCTGCTTGAAGAGTATCTGGAGCGTCAGTTGATGGCCGAAGGCTTCGAGATATTTCATCCACAGCAGCACGATCTGGACACGCAGTTGGCCCGCTACAAGGCCGCCAAAACGATCATCTCGACCGACAATTCCGCGCTCCATCTGGCCGCCTTCGTGGCCGCGCCGGAATGCAAGGTCGCGATCCTGTTGCGCCGCCCAGGCAACATTTTTCTGGATTTTCAAGAACAACTGAGACGATTTGCAGGAATCGCTCCCCTGATCATCGACGCCTGTCATCGTTTCTGGTTTCGCGAAGGCGAAACGGTTCAATTCAACGAGATCATTGCACAGGCGGATTTTGAGAAAATCGGTAACGCACTGGCCATGCATGGCTATGTGACGGATGGTGACTGGCGCAATCCAAACGACGCGGAAGTCGAAGGGGCTCTGAAAGAATTCGAAGAAAAAGGCGAGATGCGACTGGAAGAGGTGCAGGTGCCATCCTGAAAGCCCCTGATCGCGCCGATGCGTTTACACAATAACGTCGCTGCGTTAAGAATTCCATCGTATCCGGGTTCCGGCGTTCCAAAAATGATGATGAGGCGATTGTGGTAAGTAATCCGGGCAAGTCGAAAAGTGAGATTGAACAGGACGCGCAGGTTGTTGCGACTCTGAAAGGGGTCGAGGTGCTGAAAGCGCCGCACCTGAAGCCACCGATCTTGCGTGCGGTGCGCAGCGGTGCCTATGAACGCCCGGAAATCGAGTTTGGGCTGGCCAACCTTCGCCCTGGCGACCGGGTGATGGAAATGGGGACGGGGGCTGGTATTGTTAGCTCTGTTTTTGCGAAAAATATCAAAGACCTGAGGCTGAAATCCTATGAAGCCAACCCAGATCTGATCGACCATATTCGCGCACTTTATGCCCATAATGGTGTCGAAAAGGTGGTGTCTGTCACGAACACTGTCGTTGTGTCGGGAACAAATGCACCTGCTCATATGGATTTCTTTGTCAGGTCCAATTTTCTTGGCTCGCGACTGTCAGGCGACAATACCGAAGCGGAAGCGCGCAAAGTCTCTATTGCGACGACACATTATGACGAGATCACCCGGGATTACCCTCACAACGTTCTAGTGATGGATATCGAGGGCGGCGAGTTGGATTTTCTGGCCGACGCAGACCTGTCTGGTGTCGAGTTGGTGATGCTTGAGCTGCATCCCAAAGTCTATGGCGGCAGCGGGCGCGCGCAGGTGATTGAACACCTGACAAGCAAGGGGTTCACGCTGGATCAGGCGACGTCCCGGGGGCAGGTGGCGTCTTTTAAGAAACCCGCGCGGTTGAAATTTGAACCCGACTATTCGCAGATCGGGTCAGGGCAGGCTCCACAAAAAACGTATGATCTGGACCCGCATGAACCTTTGGCCGGCGGTATTATCCACGTTGAAAAAGCGGTTCTGGCGAAAACCCCCCGTAGCGAGGGGTTTCGCATCGCAGCCTCGGTTTTTGACGCCAACCGCAACCCGGTTCCAGAAGCGGTGTGCTGGCTTTCGCACCGACTGTCCGCCACCGTCGAGCGGGTGCATCCACGAAGAAACCGGATCGTCGAATTGCCAGGAACCTGGCTTTTCGGGGGGCGGTTCTTCCCGCACTTTGGACATTTTCTAAGCGAAACATTGGCACGTCTTTGGGCTTTGGATCACATCGACCAGCCAATCGATGGGGTTCTGTTCTTCCCTGCGTACAACGACTTTGAGCCCGTGGCTGCCGAACGTTTCGCGCAACTGTCAGAAATTATCGACATCCCGATCAACTACAAGATTTGCGACGCGTTCTATCGCGTTGACCGCCTGATCGTACCGCCGCAAGGAAGCGGAATCGGTCGGTTGACGGCGTCATCGCCAGAAATGCGCGCGTTTATTACCAAACACCTGAGGCGCGATCTTGATCCGTTGCCCCCGCAAAAACTGTATATCTCGCGCTCCGGCGCATTCGGCAAGGTCGGACGGGAATATCTGGGGGAACAGCGGCTTGAGACGTTGATGCGCGACGAAGGGTATACAATCTTTCATCCCCAAGACCATTCCTGGCAAGATCAGTTGCGGCATTACTTGTCTGCCTCACATATTCTTGGCCCGGATGGCAGCCCGTTTCATCTTGTGAACTTTACGGGCCGGAACGATGTGAAGGTCGGCGTAATCCAACGCCGTCCGGGCCAAGACGCCAATCAAATGGCCCAACAGGGGCAGCTTTATGGTGTCGAGGACGCCCATGCGCTTTCACATCTAGGACGGTTTTGGGCTAGCGCCGGTGATCACCGCGCCGGTTTGACTATGACCAGCGAATTACTGCTGGAACCTTTGTGCGAGGAATTGAGATCGCGCGGCTTCATCAGCAAAAAAGCCAAATGGAAGAACCTGACGGACGCCGAGCTGGCACAAGACCTTCAGGCATTGGCAACGAGGGCAGGCAAGGACATGCGCCCGGTGGCCTCGGCACACGAGTCTTTGTCGGACTATCCCGCTTGCCTTGAACACAACGCCCCGCAGGTGTTCATGTAGATATGCCGTTACTCGCGAAATATTTCCGTTAACCTCTCAGATTTGGGAAGAAGAAGATGTTCATGAACAAGGATCGACGCGAGAGTGGACCTGTCGCGGTTTGATGCCGCTCCGGTTGCTCACTTAAGCGACCTTTCTTTCGAAAGCCAGTGGGCTTTTCCAACCGAGGGCGGAGTGCCTTCGGCGTGGATTGTAGAAGCCATTTATGTATTCGAAGATGGCGACCTCAGCATCGCGGCGTGTTCGCCATGACCGTTGCCAAAGCAGCTCAGCTTTGATCGTTTTAAAGAACGTCTCGACTGCGGCGTTATCGTAGAAATTGCCGGTTCCGCTCATGGACACGTTGAAGCCGTTCTGGCGCAATATCTTCTGATAGCCGTGTGAACAGTATTGGCTACCGCGGTCGGTGTGATGGATGCAGCCCTTGGGCGGTCTGCGCAGGGCGATGGCCATGTTCAGGGCCCGGATTGCGAGATCGCGTTTCATCCGGTTGCTGACGGCCCAGCCGATGACGCGCCGGGAATGCAGATCGAGAACGACGGCCAGATACAGCCATCCCTCCTGCGTCCAGACATAGCTGATGTCACCTGCCCATTTCTGGTTGGGCTCATCTGCATGGAAGTCCCGGTTCAACAGGTTCGGCGCAATGCTGAAGCTGTGGTTGCTATCGGTCGTAGCCTTGAACTTCTTGTTTCGCTTCACCTCAATGCCATTCTCGCTCATTAGCCTGCCGACACGACGGTGCCCGACATCGAAACCCAGTTCTTTCAATTCCTCGGTCATGCGCGGTCGACCATAGCTGCCCAGGGACAGGCGGAACTGTTCGCGGATGTGGGCCAACAATACCATGTCCGTTCGCTGTCTTCGACTGGCCGGGCGGGAACGCCAGGCGCGGTAGCCTCGCGGGCTGACGTCCATAATCTCACACAAGCGGTTCACGGGGATGTCGTGTTGGTGTTCTTCAACGAAGGCAAACCTCATTTGCTTCGCTCCGCAAAGAACACCGTGGCCTTTTTTAACACCTCCCTCTCCTCCCGGAGCATGCGGTTCTCTTTGCGCAGCTCCGCGATCTCGCGTTCGAGATCGGACTGGATGGTGGGTTTCTCAGGGTTGCGCCGATCCTGCTGGATCCAGCGGCTAAGAGTCGAGAACCCGATCCCAAAATCTGCGGCCACCTGCTTACGCGGCAGCCCGCTTGTCAACGCCACGCGCACTGCTTCGGCGCGGAATTCCGGGGTTGGTTTCGATGCCATGATGTTTCTCCTTTGTGGCAAAAAACCAAGTCAAAGGAGCGGAACAATTCCGCGACAGGTCCAATCCGCCACGCTTACATCAAACGCGGCACGCCCCAACTCAACGGCAAGTTCGAACGATCTCACCGCTCTGACGTGCAGGAGTTCTATCAGTTGCTTAGGTACAAAGGCGATGTCGATCTCGAAGCCAAACTGGACGAATGGGAGCGCTTTTACAACTTCCTCAGACCGCACGGCGCACACAACGGCAAGACACCTTACGAAGCCCTCAGAGAAAAACTATAGTCAACAGAAGGGAAGTCTCACGAGTAACCGCACCTTACAATCCTTTTATTAACATAATAAACCTTATGCGAATCTGGTCACGGAGCTCTCTTCAGTGTGGGAGTACGTAAGTAATGGGACTGAATTGTTGAGACTCGCCTCCCATTGAAATCAACGGCTTAGTGTTTCAGCATTTTGGGGTCTGCTCCGGCTGAGTGCAGAATGACACCCTAAGCCCGTAGATCACCTGGTTTTCCACCTGTACTCGCCTGTGAGCAGGATATGCGCCCATCCGAGGGGCGAGATGTGCGCCAGGAGTTGAGGTGAACAATCGAGACCTGTGCCCTTTCGGGCTGCGACTGCGTAGCCAAGATGTTTGGTGTTCCAATAAATGATGATCGCGGCCAGTAGGTTTAGCCCGGCCATGCGGTAGTGTTGTCCTTCAGAAGTTCGGTCTCGGATTTCGCCCTGGCGACCGATACGGAGGGCGTTTTTCAGCGCATGATGTGCCTCACCCTTGTTCAGGCCGATTTGTGCGCGGCGCTGCATGTCGGCGTCGAGCAACCAGTCGATAATGAACAGGGTGCGTTCAATGCGCCCGATCTCCCGTAAGGCAACAGCCAGTTCGTGCTGACGGGGATACGATGCGAACTTCCTCAACAGCTGACTGGGTGGCATGACGCCTGCCGCCATTGTGGCGACGGCGCGTAGGATGTCAGGCCAGTTCTCGGCAATCAGCTTCTCCCTTATCTTCCCGCCGACCAGCCCGCGGACTTCCCTCGGCGCAGCGGCGGGATCGAAGAGATAGAGCCGCTTTGACGGAAGGTCACGGATGCGGGGAACAAAGCGATAAGACAGGAGCGCGGTTGCCGCGAAGACATGATCGGTGAAGCCGCCTGTGTCGGCATACTGCTCTTTGATCTTCTTCCCCACCTCGTTCATCAGCAACCCGTCCAGAATGTATGGAGCCTCATTTACAGTCGCAGGGATGTTCTGTGTGGCAAACGGGCCAAATTGGTCGGAGACATGGGTGTAGGCCTTCAAACCGGGCTCCTGCCCATACTTCGCGTTGATGAGGTTCATCGCCTCGCCATGCCGAGTTGTCGGAAAGAACTGACCGTCGCTGGATGCGGTCATGCCGTCGCCCCAGAATTGCGCCATCGGCAAATTGGCCTGCGCTTCGATCACCTTGGCAAGCGCCCTGTTGATAGCATCGCTTTCAACATGCCACCGGGACAAACGCGAGAGTTGGAAGTAGTCATGTGAACTGGTCGCCTCGGCCATTTTGCTGAGGCCAAGGTTCAATCCCTCGGCCAGAAGCACGTTTAACAACCCGATGCGATCCTTGCAGGGAACGCCGGTGTGCAGATGCGTGAAGGCTTCGGTGAAGCCGATATCGTCATCAACCTCCTGCAGCAGATCGGTGATCCGAACGGCGGGCAGACGGCCATAAAGATCAAGCACCATACCATCAGCTTCCGCCGGGGTCGCTGCCGTCAAACGATCAACCTTGAGAATGCCGTTCTCGATTGAACCGCCGGGAATCGCGCCAGCTCTGGCAGCCTTGGCCAAACGCTTCATGCCGTCCGCCAGCCTTGCTTTGCGATCATTGAGCCAGACCTCAGGTTCGAATGGCATCGTCAGGCGAGGGCACGCCTTGGCTGTTTCTATCGGTACCAAGGCCTGTTTCAGATCAGCGTAACGCCGGGAATGAGGCAGCCAGATATCGCCGGATCGGAAGGCTTCACGCACCTGGAACAACACGGCGACCTCCCAGAGCCGATTGTCATCTGTGTCCTGGGCATCAAGGTGTCGATGCCATTTCGAGGTTCGGCGTAAGAAGCCAACCTGACGGGGCGCATCGGTTTGATCCTGGGCGATGACTTTTGTCGCTTGCATCAAGGGCGTCGCCACCGGGGCAGCGCAGATATCAAGCGCCCGCAGCATTCTTGGAGCATAACGCCGGAAACGATGATATCCATGAACGACATGAGACAACGCGTCGGCTGCCATCGTGTCGGTCAACTCGGCCGCGGTTGTCACCATGTTTTCGAGGCGAGACCAACCACACGCAAGTTCAATGGCCGCTTCAAGGGACGCGCCATCCGCCTTGGCTTCCAACAGGGCGGCACCCAGATTCCTGAAAGATCGCAATGTCTCACGCAGCGAGGACCGGGCATCCGCGATGCGCGCTTCGGATAGCCTTTTCGCATCCCGCCAGGTCTTGCCGACGATCCGGTCGTGGGTTTCGATCACAGCATCAGCGACGGCCGCCTTCCATTCGATCGCGCAAACCGCAAGGATCGCCAGACGCCGGTCACTCGTGATGTCGCGCAACCCGTCGGCAAAGTAGCGCTCGCCCTGGCGGCGCAGGCGGGTGATCCGATGTGGCGGTACGTCAGACAGAATGTCTGGTGAAAGGCCCAGGCCCTGCAAAAATTCCAACCGATCCAGTAGCCGCGATGCGCCTGCCGAGTTGCTGCCCGCCTCGAAACGGCGAAGCCAGATGAACCGGGTGATATTGCCATCCACGATCTCGGTCAAAAGCGCATCCAGGCGTTCTTTCATTTCATCGTCGATCCTTTTGGTGATTCGGCTTTCGGTCTGGCGCTCAGCCGACAACAGAGCATCTGCGCACAGCCGTTCGATGACAGAGATGCCCGGCAGGATCACCTGCGACCGGCGGCACTCGTCGACAAATCGGCGCGCCAGGTCCTCGTTGGATCGGGCCGTCTCAGCCTCATTCTCGAGCCAAGCCTTGAGGCTGCGAGCGCCTTGGCCAGAGAACATCTTGAAGCCGTAAATCTCACGAAGGGCATGCAAGTGCTGCTGACGGGTTTGCCGACGTGCGGCATAGGGTAAGACATCGTCGCCGGTCAGACCCAACTGGGCCGCGATGAAGCGCAAGACCTTTTCCGGGATGACTTCGCCAGATGGCAACAGCCGCCCAGGATACCGCAAGGCGCAGAGCTGCAATGCAAAGCCGATCTTGTTCTCTGGCCGCCGCCGTTCGTTGATGTGTTCGATATCGTCGTCTGCCAGCGTGTAATGCCGCAACATATCCGCTTCGTCAGTCGGCAGGTCAAAAAGCGCCGCTCGCTGGCGCTCGGTCAGTATGGTGCGATGCGCCATGTTTCTTTTGCTTTCTCCTTGGAGATTGATTATCGATGATTGTGTAATGGATTAAGGAATAAATGCTATGCCCGAAAGCCGGGAATTCCTCCGCACATCTCAAACGTTCGTTTGTGAAACATGCTGATCGGATATGCACGCGTCTCGAAAGCGGACGGCAGCCAGTCACTCGATCTTCAGATGGATGCACTGATCGCGGCTGGAGTTGAGAAGGGACAGATCTATTCCGATCAGGCCTCAGGCAAGAAAGACGACCGCCCAGGTCTCGAAGCTTGTTTGAAGGCCCTGCGTAAAGGCGATGTCCTGGTCATCTGGAAATTGGACAGAATGGGCCGCAGCCTGAACCATCTTGTGAAAACAACGACTGCACTGTCAGAGCGTGGAGTCGGCCTGAAGGTGCTCACAGGTCAGGGAGCACAGATCGACACGACCACCGCGGCCGGTCGGCTGTCATTTGGAATCTTTGCCGCGCTCGCCGAATTTGAAAGCGAGTTGATCCGGGAACGCACCATGGCAGGGCTGCAGGCTGCCCGCGCGCGAGGTCGCAAAGGCGGTCGAAAGTTCGCACTCACCAAAGCCCAAGTCCGGATGGCGCAGGCAGCTATGGCGAACAGGGACACGTCCGTTTCTGAGCTGTGCCATGAACTGGGTGTGAAGCCTGTCACTCTGTACCGATACGTCGATCCCAAAGGCAACCTGCGTGACTATGGGAAACGCGTGCTCGGCGCTTAGGGTGTCATTCTGCACTCAGCCGGAACAGACCCCATCCATTCAAACGCGTATGTTTCGATGAATAACAACAATACGTTCGAAAGCGGAACGATCGTTTCGATGCCTGACCTATCCTTAATCGACCTCCCCAATTCGGGTTGGGAGAAAAACGAGGGTTTGCAGTCTGCCGTGCGTGAAGGTGGCTACCGACTGCGGATCGTGAATAAACTGGGATATATCTTATCCGGCCTTGCCGCGCGCGATGCCGAATACCTACCTGACTATGTCGATCCGCTGGATCCTATTAACTACGTGTATCCCAATGGAGGAAAAGGGATCACTATGGACGACTTGATCGAGGAACGCGTGAACATTGTTGCATGTCACAACAATGGCGTGCTCAAAATTGACGAAGATGATGCGATTCAGCATGTGGTGATCCTTACAGATTGCCAAGTCAAATTCGGCCAAGGATTACGTGTTGAGAATTCGATCATCGCAACAACAAATACTGACATCAAATCGCTCACTTCAAGCTCAAATCTGGTGATCGGGAAAGATGACAATTGCGCGACAGGTGGTGGTACCCAATTTTTGACACTGGGTGGAATGAGCTTCACCTCGGGCCTCAGCATATTTGGAAGCCAGTTGATCGCCAAAAAGGATATTGAGTTTTCGGCGAATGCAAACGGCATTCAAGGCGCTCTATCTTGATCTACTGATCGGCGATCAGCAGATCAGGCGCGTCATCGGTCGTCTTCCGCAGCCATCAGAAACCTTTTGCCAAGTGCGGTCCGAGCGGGCTGTCAGGCTCCTCCGCCAACTTCTCGGTTAAATTCAAAACTACTAAAGGAATTTGAAACATGACGACCCTTCTCGCGCCCAATGCTTGCAAGACCATGACCGATCTCCGCGCGCAAATAGATGCGATCGACGTAGACCTCATTGGCCTGCTGGTCACCAGAAGCCGCTATATCGACCGCGCCGTGGATCTCAAGAAAATCGAAGGCTTGCCGGCGCGCACAACGGATCGGGTGGCCGAGGTGCTGGACAAGGTAAGCACAACCGCGTCCGAACAAGGTCTGGACCCTGAACTGGCGCGCAAGCTATGGGCCGAATTGATCGAATGGTCTATTCAGCGGGAAATCCGGGAGCTTGGGGAATAATGTCATACGGAAATACCAAAGGCGCAGTTGGTGAGGCGGACCTATGAAACTCATCCGCAATATCAGGGCCGCCGGGAAATTTCACAGGGCGGCGAAGTCAATGCAGGCAGGAGATTACTCGGCCGTTCTGGACCGCCTGGACGGGTTCCAAGCGCAACCATATTTCTTGGCTAAGGCGGAACTTTTTCGTGCAATGGCGCGGCATCGGCAGGACAGGTTTGCGGAGGCGGTTCACCACTATGACAACTTCCTGACGAACCACCTCGCGGACATGCCGCCAAAGGACCGTGTCTATGTGGAAGAGTACGCGAAATTCTTCAGAAGCCGTGCTCAAGCGAGAATTGATCCGTCAACACCGTTGTATTCATCTCTTGAAGAGCTGAGAAAGCTTGCTGCCTCGGCACCATTCCTCACCAAAGCTGAATTTTCCTTTTGAACTCTCGGCAGGTGCTGACGGGGGTGAATGAAGCTGACCTTCGATTGAATGCGACAAACGGCAACTTGGTCCGCAAAAGGTACGTAGTGAGGCCGCCTAAGCAGCGACCTCTCCCCTATTTGGCTGCAGCCCGTGGAGGTAATCGACTGCCTTTTGCGCGTGCGCGGCTGCCTGGAAGATGAAGCGCTTGTCGTTGCGAAGACCTTCGAGCCAATGCGCGATATAGGACGCGTGCTCAGCGCGCGGTTCCGGCGACAGGCCCAGATCAGCAGCTAGAAACGCGGCGCCAAGCTCCGCGACGAGCTCTTCCTGGGCATAGCCTTCGTCACCCCAGCGTTTGCGGCCGAAGCTGCGATCAAGGCGCTTGGGGTGGCGAGTCCAGTGCGTGATCTCGTGCCCGAGGGTTGCGAAATACGCCTTTTGGGATTCAAACGTCTCGAAGGGCGGCATCTGCACATAGTCAGGATCAATGGCATAGAAGGCTTGATTGCCACCATGGCGAATGTCCGCCTCGGTCGCAGCGAAGAACGCTTCCGCAGTGGCATCGCGCTCGGCGGTCTCGGGCGTTGGTTCAGCCTCCACGTAGTAGGTCTCGGGGAGCCCCTTGATCTGATCGACGTTGAAGACGGTGTAGCCTTTCATGAAGGGAATCTCGACCTCATGGTCCTGGCCTGCATCATCGGTCTCGGTCTTGCGCAGCTTGTCGGCATAGATGACGAGTTGGCCCTTGGACCCCTTGCGAACCTGCCCACCAAGTTCGAGAGCCTGACGGTAAGTCATCCAGGTGGGTGCTGCGTAGCCATGTGCGACCGAGGCGGCCCAGAGCAGAATGATGTTGAGGCCGCGATAGGCAATGCCGTTGTGACGCAGGGGCCGGGTGATATGACCAGCGAGGTGTTCGGCACTCCACGGTTTGTGCCAGGGTCGGGTGCCGGCTTCGAGATCGGCGATGATCTTCTCGGTGATGCGGGTGTAGATGTCGGGCTTTGGCATGTGATCCTCCATTGTCTCGTCCCCGTGCGGGACGCGGGAGGAAATGGGGGACGCAATAAGCCGCCCGGGCATGGTCAACACGGGAGCGTCAGCGAATGGAGTGGGCAGACCATTGCGCGGGCGGCGGCGTCCGCCAGACCCGCGATCCCCTTGCTCGCACGGGGATGAGACGGTGGAGATTCACGGAATTAGAAGTCCAGCGATCAACCCGGTGTCGACCAAGAAGATGTCTCGTGATCGACTCTCCATGCCTGCGCTCCAGTAGAGCAGAAATGTCGGTTCAAATCGCGTGTTCTACAAGTCATCTCTGAAACGGGCTACTTTCTGGATTGGACCTGTCCCGTCCATATACTCAAGCAGTGGCCCGACTTCGCAATGGCCAATTTCGGACCGATTGTCGTGCGCTACTTTCGCGATGGCAAAAGGGGGCTGAAAGCGCGGCGTTCAGACAGACACGTCGCACGCCTTCTCAAGTCCACTGTGCCGAAATCTGGCATCCACGCCGAGATGACCGGCCGTAACCGGATCCGCGTGAACCTTACAAAGGCCTCAGTTTGTTAGGTTTTTTAGTGGCTTATGCCCTCGGACATTCATTAATGCAGCAATCAATTTGTTGCGCTGGATCAGCTCACAATCCGAGAGCAAACTCCATTCGTTCGTGTTCAAAGGCTGGTGCGCATCTTCTGTGCGCGGCCCCGGTAATTCCATGCTGGCGGAGCGTTTCGCCCCAGATCTCGGTTACCGCAGTTGCCATTTCCCTGGCCATTGTCTTGGCATCAGCCTCCTCAATATCAAAGAAGGGCGCGGCATCTATCACCGCTTCCGCGGACGGCTCAAAGCCATGAATGTCGCTGATCCCCGTTTCCAAAGTGGGTTGCCGGCGTGGTTGCGGGTTTACGTCAAACATCGGTGACAGGCGCCATCGATTGTCGCGTACATAGAGCAATCCATGATTTTTCAGGTGATCATCGGTGTTTGTGATCAGTACGGTGAACAACAGTCGCCGCCAAAGCTCCAGAATGTCCCTGTCAGGAAGAACAGACATTTGACGTAGAGCATCTGCAATGTCGGTGTAATAACCGTGAGCAGATCCTTTTTTCCCCAGAGCCGTACGGGCCGACATATATGGCAGACGACCACCTTTGCGGCGATCAAAGCGTTTGATGAGCCCCACAGGATGCCTGCTGGCCGCCAGTTCAAGTCGGGCCTCCGGTGTTCGAATACCTACCGCGCGCGCCATATTTAGCGTGGCGATTTCCAACCGCTCAACGGGCCATGTATCATCGATTGAGGTGAATTTGGCGATCCTAAGCTCCTGGCCATCCACGACATTGGCTTTGGGCCGCGCACCACCAAGCGACCCCGCAGCACCGACAAGATCTCGCGCTTCGGCCTCAGCCCCATCCGGATCCCGCTCATACCGTGCTGCGATCGCACGAAGCTCTTCAATATTTGCCAGGCGTGGCACAGTGGGCTGATCCGGGTGGAACAACTCACCCCTTTCGTTCAAAAACCGCAAGGCGCCGTGGCGGGCCCTGTCATCTGCCGCAACCAGATAGTCAAACTCTGTCGCTCCCTCACCGTGCACCCTGCGAATGAGCTTGCGCCCCCAGCTATCAGGTGATGTGTCCGTGAAGGGCCCCGCCAGAACATCTCGACGACGGCTTTCTCGTCCTTCCGCCGAAGAATGGAAAGGCGCACGACTGCGCGGCATATCCGGAGCGAGATCAAATCCTATCGGGTTTTCAAGCCATCTTTCATCATAGATGAACGTGGAGTGAGACCGACGCCCATCGGTTTCAAAAATCAAACGACCGACGGGGATACAGGCGTCCCCAAGAACAACAGTTGCCTCAGGCATTAAAATGCCGTCCCTTCATCATCATCTAGTACCGTCGGCCCCTGCGACGCGTCACTTTGGTTGATCGGGACGGTCTTCTTGTCCTTATGCCCACGCTGCCGGATGCGTTCCGGGAGTTTCTCCCGGTCCAATCCAATGCCGGTGGCATCCGAGGCTGGATCCGCGATCCCGGCCAACCGGTCCAGCATGCCCAGAGCGAGAAGCGCCATGGCAAAGGTCTCAAGCCGAACACCACCATCGCCCCGCTCCAGCTTTGCAAGAGTCTTGTCGCTGACACCAATCCGGTTACAGAAATCCGCAACCGACATGCGGCGCCTTTTGCGCGCCGTCTGGATATCGCGACCGAGCTGCGACAAAACGGATTTAACTTGTAACGAGCCCACAACACCCTCCAAGGGATACATCGGATATTTTTCCGGCTTCAAAAGCTTAGTCCGGAATTTTCTCCGGTATAAAACCCCGCCTCACATAAATCAAGGCGTTATATCCTAATCCACCTGAAACTCCGATCTAAACAGCCTAAAGCGAACTTTACTCCGGCTTAATCGAAGTGCAACCCGCATCCCCTCCCCTGCCCTACGATCCACGACAAGCACTCTGGCGGGCTCTCGATACGTTCGGACCCATATTTGCTAAATCCTGCAGATTCACTGTTCAGTAAACCTGTGGACATCAACCGGTGGACCCCCTTCTTCACGCCGCCTGCCCGCTCAATCGGCCATAGAAGCTGCGCTCGAGGTGCAACTCCCCTGTCCCGGCTTTTTGGACGATGCCGCGCAGATATCCGCCTGGAGACGCCACTTCACCGGCGCAACCCAAGTCCACACCGTGGCTGCGCCGCGTCCATTGCAAAGCCACAACGCGTCCATTGCGCGTCCTTTCTCTTATAAATAATTGATAACTATTAATAAATTGACATTGCAACTCCACCAGTCTCGAAACACCTCTAATCCATTGAAAACGCTCCTTAAAGCGCCATGTGCAGGTAATTGCATATCGTGTATATCTTTGATGAGGATCGCAGCGACGAGGAGATGTCATGAAACCCTGAAAGGGTTACAGCTTCCGCGACGCGACACACCAGTACTCAGAACCCCAACGCGTTTCCTGAACGCGCTTGTGAAAGCGTGTTCAGGAACCATTGATTTCCGATCGGTTGCGTTCGCACCTTGGGGCGCTCTAATCCTTAGATCCGCTTTCACTTGGCAATGGCGTTGCTGTTTCACTCAGCCAATCCCGGAACACGGTTTCTGACATCTTGCTGGCGGCCAGATCCTCCATCACCCGAACACCCAAAAGCGGGTCGGGACACAGGTGAAAGCCGTTCAGACGCAGGAATGTCGCAGCTACAACAAATGCGGTGCGCTTGTTGCCATCGGTAAACGCGTGAGCTTTGGCGATCCCGAACGCATATGCGGCGGCGCATGTCATCACATCGGCCTGTTCATACACATATTTGTTCTGCGGACGCGCATGAGCTGTTTCCAGCAAGCTGGCGTCGCGAAGCCCCCCTGCCCCGCCATGGCGGGCAATCTGTCTGTCGTGGATCAGATAAACCGCCTGTAGCGGGACCCAGATTGGGTCGCTCATGCAAGCGCCTGCAACATCTCGCGGTTCTCGTCCATGACATCCTCAGCTGCCTGCATCGCAGCTGCCAATTCGGGATTGTGAGCCATCAACCTCATCCCGCCATCATCTGAACGGGCGAGGTAGACACTGTCGCCTTCTTTCACGTCCATAGCAGCCAGAACCTCACTGGACAGGGTGACAACTGCGGAATTACCAACCTTGCGAATTTTAGTTTCGAACATCTTCGTGCGCCTTTAGTATCTACGGCTGTATATACGCATTGTGGTCCCCAGTGTCAATTTTCAACCCGCAACCGATGCCACCCACTTTTCTTAACACCGGCCAAAAACGCGTTACTTGCTCGACAAGAAGTGAGCGGCTGTTTGGTATTGCGAACGGCCCAAAAAAGTTTGCATTTAGGGTGCCCAGATTGCTGAGTTTTTGGCTTTCTCTGAACCCACAACATATCCGTTTTTCCCAGGACGCTACTTGTCGACTTCTCTCTATGCCGCGCATTCTGGAAAGGGCGCGTTCCTCGTCCTCATCAGCCAAACCCAACAAGTGCGTCCAGAACCACCACTGTCTCAGCAACGGTTAGTGCGGTGAAAACATGCACCATCTGCACAGCCGAAATCACATCAGATTTGTCGGCCATTTTCCTTTCGATATTGTCCAGCCTTCGAATTAGCGGCTTGAATGCTGCGTCGTTCAGTTCTTCGTTTTCCATCTCGGCCTCCTACCTGAAACAGGAATGAGGCACCCGCTGAAGACAGGCAACAGGAGTTTCATATCCATAATTGTGGGAAAAGCCCCTTGCCTATCCCCGCGTCCTGCATCTGCTCTTGATCCGGCAGATCTGCAAGCGTCTCCAACCAGAAGGCGACAGGGAACTGGTCGGTGGTGACATCGGTATTTGGGGCACCGCGACGAGGCGCGCGGGGGCCGGTGCCGATCAGGTTGCGTTCGTACAGTCGACCAATCAGATCGCGGCTGATCTCTTTCCCGAAAGTTTCTTTCAATCCGTCCCGCGTAATGGGCTGGTGATAGGCAATGGCGGCCATCACCGCGATATCGAACTCGCCAAGGTTCGAAACCTGATCCCAGACATCTGCTGCGGCGTGAATCACCGGGGCGAGGCCCGGGCGGGTGCGCAGCATCCAGCTGTCGGCCACGTTTACCACCTCGAAGGCGTGGCCCTCGAGGTTGGCAGCCAGATCATCAACAAGAAGCTCGACCGATACGTCGCCCACCACACACGCCAGATCCTCGCGCGGGACAGAGCGGGCACTGGCGAACAGAACGGCCTCAATCCGGCGCATCCATTCGCGCCAGCGCAGCTCGGCTGCAAACTGGTCGAAAATCCAGGACCACCTCTGACTGAGACATCAAACGGGCCAATAGCGGTTGGTACAGAGTTCATTCTGTAAAGTATCTCTTAAAGAATAACCAAATATCTATTTTTTTACGCGACATAGGCTGATATAAAAAATCTCACAACGCGCTTATGGCTCTGGTATCTACTGTCTGGGTTACAATTTCAATTGAATGCGACTTTATTACGTCGACCATCGTCTTTTGTCAGGCACCTTAATGGACATCGAATGTTTGAGTGATTTGGAACCGGAACAGGCGGCAGAGTGGGACGCCTTTCTGGCTGCGTCCCCTTCCCACCATCCCAGACAAGACCATCGATTTGCTCAGACCGAACGGCAGGATGGCGCGCATGTGATGTTTGTTTTGGGCCGGATTGATGGAGCGCTGGCAGGGGTTGGCCTTCTGTCGATGACGCCGCACCCCTTTCTCAAATCCAGTTACAGGGATGCGATTTTTCTAAGCGGGCCGATCTGCAACGATGTCGAAACGATGATCGCCTTTTTGACGGCAGCACTTGCCCATCCAGATTTTTCGCGGATCGGGCGGGTCAGGATCACCCCATACTGGTTAGAGGACGACGCGAAAGCCTTGCACGATGCGTTGGAGCAGCAGGACTGGTCCCTGTCCAGCGACGGAATTTTTCGCAGCACTGGCTTGATCGACATCTCGGCCGAGCCGGATGTTATCATGGCGCGATTCTCAAAAAGTGCGCGGCGTGAAGTCAGGCGCGCCGAACGTGCGGGGGTGACGGTCAGGCCGATCACCGACGAGGCAGGCGCGGTCGACTTCCTGCACAGCCTCAACCGTCTGCGCACCGGGCGTGGGCTGTTTGCGCTGGCAGAAAAGAGTTTTCTGCAAAGCTTTGAAGATATTTACAAAACCGGTGATATGGGAATGCTTCTTGGCGCTTTCAGCGATGCGAACTTCATCAGCGGATTGTTGATGTATCGCAGCATGCACACCGCGCATGGCCGTCACTTCACAACAGAAACAGCGGCGCTGAGCGCACTCAAGAACCTCAGAATTTCGCCGTTACTTTGGCTTGAGGGCATGAAATGGGCGCGATCTAAGGGATGTGAGTTTCTTGATGTCGAAGGTTATGTCGAAACCACGGACAGTTCAGACAAGAAATACAACATCTATAAGTATAAGTCCGAATTGGCACCGAAGGCGGTTATTCGAATAGGTGAGCGGAGCAAAACCGCAAACCGGTTTCTGCATCTGACAGGGAACGGATCACAGCTTGCAAAGGCAGCTGCGAGGCGAAAATACCGTGTGTTCAAGGGCTTGGATAATGAGTGAGCTGTCGCGCCTATATTTGGAATGTGGTGATCCCACCCCGTCGCTGTGGTCGTTGCTGCCTCGTGATCCAGATGGCGGCGTGCTGCCGTTGTTTGCCGGGCGGCGCGTGAAATACAGCTTCAACACGCGGACAGCGCTGCGCGAGGCGTGTGACATTCTGGGACTCTCAGATGGTGATCAGATCCTCGCACCGGCTTATAACTGTGGGTCAGAGCTGGATCCGTTGCTTCAGGCCGGTTTGGACATCCAGTTTTATCAAGTTGACCGTCAGACGCGACCTGACCTTGCCGATCTGGCCGCCCGTGTCACTCCACAAACCAAAGCGGTTTATCTGATCCATTATTTTGGGATGCTTCAGCCGGATACGCGTGCGGTCCGAGCGCTGTGCGACCAACACGGGCTGTTCCTGATCGAAGATTGTGCGCTGAGCTTGCTGAGCGGCGATCGTCCCGCCGAAGGGTTTGCCGTCGATGCCAGTCTGATCGTCGCGGATGTTCAGAAACAGAACTCCAGCAACCCCGATGACTGGGCAAGTCGTCCGACCAACACGGATGATGCGCCACGAGCGGTGCCGCCTTTGGTGCGGCCAGCGAGACAAAGCCCAAGTTCACCGCCCATACAGATCCGGCCAGCCAATGGACGGCAGCGCGCAAAGGCCCTGCTTTCTTTGCCTATTCCGACAATTATCTCATCGACACAGATCACGGCATCATCATGGATGTGGATGCCAGCCGCTCGATCCGGCAGGCAGAGTTGGGCGCGATGCGCAAGATGATTGACCGCACAGAAGAGCGCTTTGGCATTAAACCTGATTGGGTCGCTGCTGACACCGCATATGGCTCATCCGACAACCTGGTTTGGCTGACGCTCAAGCGTAAGATCCGGCCGTTCATCCCGGTCTTTGATCATTCAAAGCGCAAGGATGGGACCTGGTCTCGTTCCGACTTCACCTGGGACGAAGACAATGACAGCTACATCTGCCCGGAAGGAAAAGAGCTCCGCCACACACGGCGAAACTACTCCGATCCCGCCCGATCAGCACCCGGACTGAAAGCGCGCAAGTACGGGGGCGTGAGAGCCGATTGCCTGAACTGCCCCTCGAAAGCCAACTGCTGTCCGAACACAGACATACGCACCATCAACCGGGAAAAGTATGAGATCGTGAGAGACTTCGCACGGCCTCCGAATTCAACCCGACCGCACAGAGGCGACGAAGGAAGGTCGAGATGCTCTTCGCGCACCTCAAGCGCATCCTCGGGCTAGGCAGGCTACGATTACGCGGGCCATGTGGCGTCCAAGACGAATTTACCCTCGCAGCCACCGCCCCGAACCTCCGGAAACTAGCCAAGCTCAAACCGATCATGCCGGCCGCAGGCTAGAAAGGCCGCGTGGCAACAGATTGCTCAACAAAATCAAACAACCGGTCGCGAACAAACCGCAAGTCTCAGCGAGTTTTTCAACGACATCCCACCCTAGGTGTTTTTCGCCGCGGGCGCGTGCGTATTCCGGAGGATCCGCCCACTCATTCCGACAACATGCGCCCACCTATTCCGGGGTATCCGCCCACTTGTGACGCGTTGCCGTGAGGCAGTGGATTTCGGTTATCAGGTTTGAGGGTTTTCGTCATCCATTTTTGTGACGGTTTTTCGGAGGGACTGCCCCTCGAGTTCGAGGCGGTAAGCGTTGTGAACGATGCGGTCGAGGATGGCATCAGCGAAGGTTGGTTCGCCGATGACGTCATGCCAAGCCTTGATGGGTAATTGGCTGGTGATCATCGTTGAGCCGCGGCCGTAGCGTTCTTCCACGATCTCCATGAGATCCCGGCGTTGCGTGGCGGTCAGTCGGTCTGGGCCCCAGTCATCAAGGATGAGCAGCTGTGCTTTGGTGATGCTGCGGAACAGGCGGGGGAAGCGCCCGTCGCCATGGGCCAGTTCGAGTTCTTCGAAGAGACGCGGCATCCGCTTGTAGGCCACAGTGACACCGTCGCGACAGGCCGTTTGCGCCAATGCGCAGCCGAGCCAAGTTTTGCCAACACCACAGGGGCCGGTAATGATCAGATTGCGCTTGTCAGTGATCCATCTACCGGTGAGCAGGCTCTGGAACAGCGCCTTGTCGAGACCACGGCGCGCGCGGTAATCGACATCTTCCGGGCAGGCGCCGACGTGGCGCAGCCTGGCCGAGCGCATCCGGGCTTCAAACCGCTTGGTCTCACGGCTGGCGACCTCACGGTCAACCAGCAAGCCAAGCCATTCTGCGTGGCTGAAGTCTGCTGCAGCATCCTGCGCCTGCAGCTCGGCAAAAGCTTCGGCCATACCGTCCAGCCGCAGGGCCTTCAGATGATCGAGGGTTGGGTGATCAAGCATTGTGTTCCTTTCAATGGAAATAATCGGCGCCACGGATGTTGGGATGGGTGATGGCAGGCTCCTCCGTGGCGCGGGTGCGGGGCTTGCTCTCCAGCCCATTCTTGAGAATGGATTGGAGTGACGAGTAAGAACGGGCGTTGATCTCGAGCGCGCGGCGGCACGCCGCATCAAGGCGGGCGGCACCGAACTTGTCGGCCAGCCGGATGACGCCCAGACAGCTCCGGTAGCCCTGTTCGGGGTGCTTGCGTTCGCGCATCACAACCTCTGCGAAGGTGGCGACATTCGGCCCGACACGAGCGGCCCGTGCGATAATACGTTGTGGTGTCCAATCCTCGCGGAACTTGTGGTGCGCCGGCATGTGGTCGCGCTGTGTCGAATGTTTGCCGTTTCCAGAGGTGCGCATATGGGAAGCAACACGCTGTCCAACGTGAAAGACTTCGACCGTGCGGGCGGTGATGCGGGCCCACAGCTCTTTCTTCAGCAACTGATAGGGCACGGAGTAGTAATGTTTGTCGATTGCGACGTGGTAATCGAGCCCCGCGCGGCATTTCTTCCATTCCGCATACACGTAGGGAGCCGTCGGTAGCGGCTTCAGAGCGGGCTTATCCAACTGCTCGAACAGCTGCCTGCGGCTGGCCCCGAGATGTCGCGAGACTTTGTCGTTGAGCCGATCAAGCAACGGGCGAATGGCAGCGTTCACATCCCCGAGACTGAAGAACTGCCGATTGCGCAACCGCGCCAGAATCCAGCGCTCGACCAGCAAGACCGCCCCTTCGACCTTTGCCTTGTCCTTTGGTTTATGCGGCCGCGCGGGCACAACGGCTGTGTCGTAATGTGTGGCGAGATCCGCATAGGTTCGGTTGATCACAGGGTCGTAGAAGCACGCTTTGGTGACCCCGGCCTTCAGGTTGTCGGACACGACCTGCGCCGTCACACCACCAAGGAAGCCAAAGGCACGCACATGGCTCAAGATCCAATCCGGCAGCGATTGCGTCCAGGTCGCCTCCGCAAAGGTATAGCTTGAGGCCCCAAGCGTCGCGACGAACAGCTGTGCCGTGCGCACCTCCCCGGTCTCGGGGTCAATCACGTCGATGGTGTGCCCCGCGTAATCGACGAACAGCCGCTCGCCCGCCGGGTGACGCTGTCGCATCACAGGCGACAGCTTGCCCTCCCACCGCGTGTAAAGTTCGCAAAATCGGGAGTAGCCGTATCCCTCGGGGTGGTCGGCGCGATGTTCCTCCCACAAGAGTGACAGCGTCACACCCTTCCGACGCAACTCGCGGTGAATATACGACCAGTCAGGCTGCGTCTCTATCCGTTGGGTGTTCTGGTGAGCTCGGTGAAATAGGCATCGCTCAAGGTCCGTATCAGACATCTCCGCTGGCAGCGGCCAGCCCAGACCCAACTCAGTAGCGCGATCAAGGTAGCCCCGAAGGGTTGTCCGCCCAATCGCCAGGCTCGTTGCGATCTGGCGGGTTGATAGGCCCTCGGCTGAGAGCCGCAAAACATCTCGTATCTTCCGCATCGGCAATCTCTTCATCGGGCTTCCTTCATGCCAAAAAGACGAAGGGTAGCCGGTTACAGATTGCCTCGCAGCAGCACGTCACAGGGGTGGGCGAATACCCCGGAATCGGTGGGCGGATAAAATCGGAACGGGTGGGCGCATCAAATCGGAATAGGTGGGCGGATCACCCCGGAATACGCAGGCGCGAAACACACACAGCAGCCATTCGCGTTTGAAGCACCGACGGCGGGATTGTCCCGCATCTTATCAGTTCAAGCAGCGCACAGCGAAGGTCGGGAATGCCTTATGATACGATTCCGCCCCCAGCCGGATCAGAGAGGTGGTCCACGTGTCTGACTTCACGAACTTCAAATTCTATATCAAACTCGGACTGCACTTTTCTGTAAAACTCTGGGAGATTGTCGGATTCAAAAATTGCCGGCTTCCTGCGGGATATCGCAATCTCAGTTCGAGTTGGGCCGAGTATGATCCGGTTAAGACGGTACAAGAGTGTTCTAAGTGCAGTCAAAGTTGCCCCTCTTCCCATGCCCACGGCATGAGTTCATCGATGCGATTGATCTTGTGATCCGGCAGGCGCTCAAGCATCCATGTGAGCCATGCTTCAGGATCGACCTTATTCATCTCGGCGGTCTCAATGAGGGTGTAGGCGATGGCAGCGGCTTTGCCGCCCCCGATGGAGCCCATGAACAGATAGTTTTTGCGGCCAAGGGCGATGGGACGAATGCTGCGCTCACAGATGTTGTTGTCGAGCTCCAGCCGCCCGTCGCTGAGATAGGCGCGGGCCTGTGGCATGCGCTTCAGGGCGTAGCGGATGGCCGGGTCTATCGGACGCTGAACATCATCGACGAATACACTAGGGAGGCACTGATGATCCGCGTCGATCGCAAGCTTAACTCAACCGATGTGCCGGACGCGTTGACCGATCTGTTCATCCTGCGTGGCCCACCAGAATACATAAGATCCGACAATGGCCCGGAATTTATCGCTCAGAAGGTACGGGACTGGATCGCAGCGGTTGGTGCCAAGACCGCTTATATCGAACCGGGTTCACCCTGGGAAAACGGCTACTGCGAAAGCTTCAACGCCAGGTTCCGCGACGAGTTGTTAAATGGTGAAATCTTCTACAGCTTGAAGGAAGCCCAAATCCTGATCGAGCAATGGCGCATCCACTACAACACGGTCAGGCCGCACAGCGCATTAGGATATCGGCCGCCAGCGCCGGAAAGCATCGTCCCGATAGACCTGAGGCCAACGATGCACTAACATTTAAACCGGACCACCCGATGGGGGCACGCCAGGCCCCAAATTATTTTGAATCTCTTTGTATGTCTCTCTAACTGGAAAACCTCGAAATGTTCAAATCGTTCAATCAAAAGCATAAAGTTATTCTTTTGCGCAGCAGTTGGAAGCGAGGTTTGCGTCAGTTCGTGAGGCAGGCGGTTCTTGTTTTGTTGGATTCAACTGTTCGAAAGAAACACATGGCATTCAAGCTTGGCGCAGACGCCCTTCGCGAGCTTCCTTCGCTGACAGATGGATCAATCCTTACACATGGGACTAAGTGGGACGCATTTCCCCAACGGCTTCAGAAGCAAATCATGCAATTGGACGAAACCGTCGAGTGGGGAGATCTAAGCTGGTTTGACAAAGGCTGGCGCCTTTGCGTGGGGGAAATAGAAGGACGTGTAGTGTGTATCGGCTGGATGCGGAATGCAGAGAACAGCCAAGACTTCTTTATTAAATTACCTGACAAGACTGAATTGTTGTGGCATCTCATCGTTATACCAGAATTTCGCGGCCAACGGTTACATCAAAGATTTTGGCTTATGCTTATGCATGACCGAGCCAAGGACGGTGTGGAAAGCTTCTTTACCAATTGCCGAGACTATAACCTTCCATCATTTTACAATATTCAGAAGTTAGGGTTCAAGTTGATAGGTCATCGGATAGACAATAAACTAACGGGAAAAAGCCGTTGGACACCCATTTAAGTTTGGTGAAGTTTTGTACAGGTAAGAAGTTGGCATTAATATTTGTTAACGATAAGGGTTGATCTCCCTTTCCTTTGTTTACTAACCGGTGTGCTTGGCATCCGGCAAAAATTATCCAGTAGGGACCTCTTAATGCCGCATTCTTCATCAGCCCCAAATTGTGGCGACCCGCCCATGACCTTGAAGAGTTTTTATACTCGTGACTCTACCGATGGCGTTCTTGGGTTATTTGCGGATCGCCGGGTTAGCTACAGCTTAAATACTAGAGTGGCGATCAGGAAAGCCTGCGATACGCTGCAACTTGGACCGGGTGATGAAATCCTGGTTCCAGATTATAATTGTGGATCTGAGGCGGATCCATTGCGCCATGCCGGGCTGAAGGTCACTCTTTATCCTGTTGATCGCCAAGCTCGTATTCATCTGGATGAGCTTGAAAAGCGTATTTCGCCCGAAACACGTGCGATCTATTTGATTCAGTATTTTGGATTTCAGCACCCAAACGGTACCGAAATTCGAGAACTGTGCGACCGGCATGGGTTATTTCTGATTGAAGATTGTGCGCTTAGTTTGCTTAGCGGAGACAAACCAGTGGCAGGGCGGCTGGGGGACATTTCAGTATTTTGTTTCTACAAATTCTTTCCTGTGATGGCTGGCGGCGCGTTGGTGGTCAACAACGAAGACATTAATGGTGACACCCAGTTTGTCCGACCTCCTCCGGCAAGCTTTATTATGAAGAACCTGCTGCGCGGTGTGTTTTACTTTCTTTTGGGCCAAGACAACGCCACCAATCTTTTGGCACGCCTTAGACCAAGCAATGCGACTGATCACATGCCGGGCAAACAGGAGATCGTCGAACGCCCAGACATGCCACCCCATTACTATTTCGATCAACGGTTTTTAGATGCTCGGATTAGTCGGTTCGCGTCGCTGCCGCTACGTTCTTTTAATGTCTCGGAGATTATTAATACACGTAGAGAAAACTATCAGTTATATCTGGATGTGTTGTCAGGTATTCAGGGAGCTTCGCCTCTTTTTCCAAGTCTGGATGATCAAGATTGTCCACTAAGTATACCCATTTTGGTTCAGCATCGCGATGCTCTGGCCGCTGCCCTTGCCGCAGATGGGATCCCCGCAACCTCGTGGTGGTCGGGATATAATCAGCACTTAGACTGGGTGGATTACGAGGACGCACGGCTTCTGAAAGAAAGTGTTTTATCGCTTCCAGTGCATCAAAACCTTGGAGATACCGAGATTAGGCATATTGCATCCCAGTTAAGCAAGCATATCCAAAGTTTGGGAACTTCTGATTATGTCTAATCTGGAATAGCTCACTGAACTAATTCTGGCGTGCGTTCGCACAGAAAACAGTTGGATTTAGGTTGGTCTTATCCCTTGTGACCCGCTCCCCGAGGCTCCCTCATTCATAACGAGAGTCTGCGGGTCTGGTTTTCATATTCTTCGTCGTCAGTTTGGGCAAGTGCGTCGTGCGCGGAGCCCTCAAATTGCTCAAGCGCACGGCGCGCTTCTGCGGGTGTTTGGTTCCCAAGCGATGAGTGAGGTCTGACTTGGTTGTAGTCGTATCGCCAGAGCGCCAGTTTGCGGCGGGCGTCATCTAACGTATCGAAGATCTCCTCATTCAACAGCTCGTCTCGCAGACTGCCATTGAAGCTTTCGATGAAGGCGTTTTGCTGTGGTTTGCCCGGATCGATGTAATGCCAATCAACTTTGTTATCCCCAGCCCATTTCAAGATCGCACGACTTGTGAACTCTGTGCCGTTATCACTGACGATGCAGGATGGCTTGCCGTAGACACGGACAAGCGCATCTAACTCCCGGGCAACACGCGCACCAGAGATACTGGTATCAGCCATCAAGCACAGGTTCTCACGGCAGCAGTCGTCGTTCACAGCCAACATGCGGAACTTGCGTGATGCGCCAAACGTGTCAGACACAAAATCCAACGACCAGCGCTCGCCTGGGCGCAAAGCCACAGGCATCGGTGTTCGTGATCCACGCGCTCGTTTACGGCCCCTGCGCCGCCTGACGCCCAGCTTTTCCTCGGTGTAGATACGATACAACTTCTTGTGGTTCATTATCATTCCCTTCCGTTCCAACAGAACACCAATCCGGCGATAACCGAACCGACGCCGCACAGCGGCAATCGCCTTCATCTCTTCGCGAACTTCTGGATTGTCCGGCGGCCGATCACGCCGGACAGTCTTAGGATCGACACCGACAAGACTGCGCGCACGACGTTGCGAGATATCATGATCCCGCATCGCTTTGCGTGCAGCAGCCCTTCGCACATTCGGTGTCGTCAGTTCTTTCCCAGTAAATCCTTCAGGACAACATTGGCGAGCATGGTATCGGCCAGCAGACGTTTCAGCTTTGAATTCTCATCTTCCAGCGATTTGAGGCGATGTGTGTCGGACACGTTCATGCCTCCGTATTTGGCTTTGAACTTGTAGAACGATGCCGAGCTCAAGCCATGCCTGCGGCACACCTCAGCTGTAGGCATCCCAGCTTCTTGCTCTTTGATCATCCCAATAATCTGGGCCTCGGTAAAACGGCTCTGTCGCATTCGTTTGCTCCTTCGAAGGTTGAGCAAACTCTACATTAAATTGAGGGAAGTTTCGGGGGGCAGGTCAGGAGCCCTCAAATTGCTCAAGCGCTCGACGCGCTTGGCTGGGTGTTTTGTTGTCTGAGCTACCCCCCGAAATTCGGACACTGACTTAAGCTGCAATTTGTTGTCTGCTGATCTTCAACACGAAGGAGATCAGGAATGTCGAAACGGAAGCAACATCACCCCGAGTTTAAGGCCAAGGTTGCGTTAGAGGCGCTGAAGGGCGAGGAGACGGTCAGCGAATTGGCCAGTCGGTTTGGGGTGCATCCCACTATGATCCACCGATGGAAGCGTGCGCTGCTTGAAGGTGCGTCTGGCGTATTTGAGCGCGGAGGTCGAAAAGCACCGGAGGTCGACGAAGAGCAGGTCAAAGACCTCCATGCCAAGATCGGGGAGCTGGCCGTCGCCAACGATTTTTTGGCCAGAAAGCTCAAACCCTGGACCGGCAAGTGAGGCGCAAGATGATTGAGCCAAACCTGCCAGGTCTTTCGGTTGGCAAGCAATGCGCGTTGCTGTCGATCTCACGGTCGTCGTTTTACTACGAGCCGAAAGGCGAGAGCCAAATGAACCTTGATCTGATGCGCCTGATCGATAAGCAGTTCCTGGAAACGCCGTTCTATGGTGTGCGCCAGATGACATGGCACCTGCGCAATGACGACCACCTCGTCAATGAGAAGCGGATCAGACGCCTGATGCGGTTGATGGGCCTCATGCCGATCTACCAAAAGCCGAACACGAGCAAAGCTGCGAAGGGGCATAAGATCTACCCCTACCTGTTGCGCGGGCTGCGTGTGGATCGGCCCAATCAGGTTTGGTGCGCTGACATCACATATTTACCGATGCGGCGCGGCTTCCTGTATCTGGTTGCCATCATGGACTGGCACACGCGCGAGGTGTTGGCGTGGCGTATCTCGAACACATTGGAAGCCGAGTTTTGCGTTGATGCCTTGAATGAGGCCATCCACAAGTTCGGCCCACCAGAGATTATGAACACCGACCAGGGCAGCCAGTTCACGTCGTTTGTCTGGACCGACCGACTGCGTCGATCCAGTGTGCGTATCTCGATGGATGGCAAGGGCCGGTTCCTCGATAACATCTTTGTCGAGCGGCTGCGGCGGTCACTGAAGTATGAATGCGTCTATCTGAACGCCTTTGAAACGGGATCAGAAATGCGGGCAGGCATCAGCAAATGGCTGACCTACTATAACTCCGAACGTCCCCATTCGACGCACGGCATATTGACCCCCAATGAAGCCTATGCCAGCAAAACGGAACCAATGAGATTAGCAGCCTAAATGAAACACTGATCCATCTTAACAAGGCTGCAAACTGGTCGAAAATCCAGGACCACCTCTGTCCTCGCAACGCTTACGCTATTAGAAGCAATGCGACACTAACTCAGCCTTGGGTATGGGCGAGCATCATGATCCAGCGAATTTTTCCGGTAGATACTTCCTCTTCAAAAGCAATCTGAAAACCGCAACTTTCTAACAAATACCTATAGTTATGAGAGAATGAGCTTTCCTCTCCGAACAGACGGCTGTCTTGAACCAGTGTCATATCATGCTCTGGGTCGACAGGCTCAACAAGCGCGATAGCGACACCTTTCTGCGAATTGAGCAATGTCAGAAGCTCTGCAAGGCTTTCTTCCGAGAAATACTCCAATACGCCACCGTATGAATAAAACAGCGTTTCGGAGATCAGGTTATTTCGGATCCAGTCAATTGCATTGCCTGAGAGAAACTCCAGTTTTGGATTCGAGGCGAAGCGCTGCTTGTTTTCCTCAACAATTCTGGGATTGATATCAATACCGATAAACTGCTGCGCGCCAGTAATCTTTTGCGAGATATGGTCCAGAGCCTGCCCATCCCCACAACCGATTTCGACCACCCGAGTGGCACCAGTTTCGTTGGCATATCGAACAAGACGTTCGATCGCTGGATAGTGCACCCCATAGAACCATTTTCCGAACCGGTCTTGAAACCGGACGTAAAAATCATGGGCAAAGTCTGTTTGCCAATACTGATGTAGCGCGTCTTCGCTTTGGCTTAAATTCCCAGACTTTCTCGCGCGGTTCATTCGCGCAAAAAGTATCAGCTTCTTGGTTCGCGAACGGTGGTCTGGATTCGCGCCATCTTCTAGATCGCGCACGGCAGAAGGGAAAAGAGCTTCTGCACAGCGTCCAAGCAAGACTTTTAGGCCTGACTTCAAATCCACTCTATTCACCCTGTGTTCTAACCGAAGACGACGAAAGCTTTCTTGCCGCCGTACCAAGCAAGGGTTTTGGACCAAACACAGCAAACATCAAAGTTGCCGTTGAGAAATAGAGAATTGCAAACATCCAATAGGTTCCGACCCCACCTGTGGTGGGCATGACTGGAAAAGCCAGTATCGAGCTGTTGAAGGATACCTGCATCATCAGAATAACCACAGCACTATGTGTGTGCGCATAGAGAAACGCACACATTAATGCGACTCCCGTCTGCAGAAACAAAAGGCCAAGTACCGGCAAATCGGGGACAATACCGATGTTGTAAAACACCATTGGCATCCACCAGAGCGTCCAGAAGAACCCGACAATGCACCCGCTAATATAGTAAGTGGTTCTCTCTGAAAGTTGCCGCACTGCGTAGCTGATCCAGACGATCTCGCCGATCAACGAGCTGATTATGATAACCTTCAATATCGAAGGACGCGCAATGACCGAGAATGATAGGGCAAGTTCTGCGCTGCCGGCATTTGAAAACAAAAATTTGAAAAGCAGTAACACCATGCAGTGAAGCGGCGCCCAGCAGACTGCCAAAACATACCATTTTATTGGAACATTGAATTTCAGCAGAGGCCGTAGAAGATGCGCGATGCCAGACCAGCGGCGTAACGCAAAAACGACGGAAAACAGCAGAATCGCCAGAAGTGCAAATCGTCCAGAAGCATAGAAGCTGCGTGGCAAAACACCGCTTGCAATTGCACCGACGAAAACTGCGTTTGCGCCAATGATAAGCGCAATGAACACCCAGACTTCGCTTCGTTTTGAAATGACACCCATCCGTCAAACCTCCATTTCGATATTAATCACCTTTCAAAAAATCTTCTTTATGTCACGCTAGTTTGGCTTCTCTGTTGGCCGCGCGTGGCAAGCCAGGCAACAGGTGGTATTCTGAATGCCAAGGTCGACAAAACGCAGTTTTGCCGCTGCACCCTCGTTTGCATCATAACCAACCGGCCAACCGTCTTCATCCAACTGCAGCGAAATGTGTTTAGGCGAAAGGCTCAACCCTTCACCTGTCAACTTCATCAACGCTTCCTTCGCAGTCCAAAAAGCATAGAACCGTTGGTGTTGCAGATCACCCTTTTCCAATGCTCGTCGCTCGGACGCTGTGAAACAGGTCTCTGCCAGTTCTAAAGGCCGTATCGAACGGCATGTCACCTCCAGATCGACACCGACCGGATGATCGTCCGACAAGGCTATCACGGCAAGATCGCCGCTGTGGCTAAGATTGAAGTGCGGCGTTTGGTCCACCAAGACTGGTTTTCCATTTCCTGTCGTCGCAAATACGACAGACTTGGGCGCAATGCCCAAATGATCGGCCAGTATCTTGCGCAATAAACCCCGCGCACGCACAAAGCGATCATGGTCCTTTTGAAACCTGAAACGCTGGGCGCGTGCCCTTTCCAGGCCGGACAAGAAGGACATGGCTTGGCTTAGGCCGATATCTCCGTTGTTGCCGATCTGGAACAGGCGTATGTCCGGCGTGCCCGCGGTTCCCATCACCCGGTCGCCGATTTGCGAGTTCTCAGAGGGCGCAACTCGCAACATCATGCGCGCTTTCTTTCGGTTTCAGAATTGTCGACCCCGCCGTTAATGAAGGTCTCGATCTTTTCCGCAAGGATTTCAGCGTTGTGCCCTCGCACCATGTCAAGGTGGGTTCCATCCATGAATGTTCTTGTAAAGTTATTCTCTTTCAATAACTTACCCCAGCCTAGATGATCGTCTAACTCAAAGGTCAGTTTTTCCTTAAGGCTGATTGGTTTCGCGAAGAACAAACTTGCAGGGCTGTTCAAATGTCCTGCATTGTAATTGCGTGCTGCAACCATCCAATTTTGTTCAACTTTTGATAGCAGCTCCAGTTCCGGGACTACTTCTATCAAACCTTCAGCAATTCTTTGACCCCTGAACTTCCGCCATTTTGACTTCACCCGGGTTTTGAAAAATGAAAAGCCTCGATCCCGCATCAGCCCGATTTCGTTTTCTATCCATTGTCGTTTGGAAAGCTTAATCGGTGATCTGAAATCCATGGCAAAGCCAGGGGCATATGAATCCAGAACAAACAAGCGCGAAACGCGGTCGCCGGCGGCCTCCAATTGGCGGGCCATCTCAAAGGCGGTGAAAGCTCCGCCCGAATACCCTGCTACCAGATATGGCCCCTGAGGCTGGCGCTGCTTCATATAGTGAATGTTCTCACGCGCAATGTCTTCGATCGAAGTGTGTTGGGTGTGTCCAAGAACGCCCCGCGTCTGCATACCAATCACTGGTCTGTGTTGTCCCAGAATTGTTCCGAATTCTAAAAAATTATTAACGTTTCCGCCCACCCCACCGACGATAAACAAGGGTTTCTTGGCAGAGGCTGCATCCGTTGGACCGCTGTGGATAAGCGTGCTGGGATCCCAGTCGCTTTCCGGGTCGAATTCAGCTTCGTTTTTATCCGACTGGGCAAGCAGGCTGGCCAGTTCCCGCGCCGTCGGGTGTTGAAACAACGTCGAGATTGGCAAGTTGATCCCGAACCGTTCGCGAATACGTGCAAAAAGGCGCACAGCAAGCAGCGAATGTCCCCCCAACTCGAAAAAGTCGTCCTCTACGCCGATTTCACTTAGACCCAGCACATCGCGCCAAATTCCAAGCAAATCTTCTTCTTCAGGCGTTTGCGGCGGCGCACTGTGTTTGCTGAGTCCGCTCGGCCGAGGCGTTGGCAAGCGCGAGCGGTCCAGCTTTCCATTGTGGTTCAGTGGGAAGGCGTCCAATGGCACATGAATAGCCGGTATCGCATGGGCCGGAAGCTTCGCGCGAAGAAAAGCGCCAAGGTCTTCCCGATCCAGTTTGCCTTCTGCGGTCACGTAATATGCGATCAGTACTTTGTCCTGCTGGCCTTCGGGCGATCTAGCGACCACCGCAGCATGTTTAATGGCGGGGTATGATTCAAGTGCCGTCTCGATCTCGCCAAGTTCTATACGGAAACCCCGAATTTTCACCTGGTCGTCAATTCGACCTTTGTAATGGACGACCCCATTTGAATCTTCGCTTGCCAGATCACCGGTTCGATACAGCAGCAGTTCGGAATCCCACGGCGCTTTTACAAACTTTTCATTCGTCAGGTCCGGTTGACCCGGATACCCAAGCGAAAGCCCGGCGCCTGCGGCGCACAGCTCACCTGTTTCTCCCTGCGGCAGAAGATTTAGATCCTGATCAACAATGAATACGTCCGTGTCATTGATGGGACGCCCAATTGGAAGAGCGGAGACAGCCTTGGCCTCTTGCAGTTTGATTTCATGACAACAGGTAAACGTCGTGTTTTCGGTTGGGCCGTAACCGTTAATCAGCGTCAGGCCCGGACAAGCCTCAAGCACCTTAGCCGCCTTTAGCGGCGAAACAACATCTCCTCCGGTCAACAATTGACGAAGTGGCTTGAAGGCTTCCGGATTGTCGTCAGCCATCGCGTGGAACAGACCGGCCGTCAGCCAGAGCGTCGTAACCTTGTTTTCTTTGATGATCTTGCCCAGTCCCGCCAATGAACTTGCATCGTCGCGATCTGGCAGTATCAAGGCGCCTCCGTTCAGCAACGCCCCCCAAATTTCGAGCGTCGCCGCGTCAAACGCGATAGGTGAGTTCTGCAAGATCCGCTCATCCGCACCCAGCGACATGAAGTTCGGCTTCTGCACAAGGCGCAAGATACCGCGATGTGGCACAACAACGCCCTTTGGCTGACCTGTCGAACCGGACGTGTACATAACATATGCCACGTCCTCACCCTTTAGATCCGGCAATACCTGATCAGTGATTTTCAGGTCAGCCAAATCAACCAGGCTAACTTGTTCGATATTGGTGTCAGTCAAGGCGTTACAGTTGCCAATCAGCAGCTTGATACCAGTGTCACCAGCCATGAACTTAAGTCGCTCTGCTGGTAATGCAGGATCAAGGGGAACATAGCCCGCCCCTGCTTTCAGGATTCCAAGCATCGCAACAATTTGGTCAAAAGACGACGGGCAACACAGTCCCACGAAATCGCCTTGCTGGATGCCTTTCCCCCGCAAAGCTCGCGCAACCTGATCCGACCGATCATTCAGCTTTTCATACGAAATTGAGGCCCCTGCCTGCACAACAGCTTCTCGGGAAGCATGTTGTTTCAGAACTTTGTGGAAGGCTGCTGGCAGACCTCCTTTGAACCCCCGCGCCTTTCGGCGCTTGGTTTTCTTTTTCGGCTGGTCCCCGGACAAGCGCCGCAGTTTCCGCAAGGGTTGTGATGGATCGCGGAGGATGTCTTCAAGAAGTGTGCTGAACCCCGCGATATGACGTTCAATCGTCGTCGCATCGAAAAGGTCTTTGTTGTAACTCCACTCGGTCATGACCTGATCTGTGGTGTCTGTCACATTCAAATAAAGCTCGAAGTTCTCATAGGCTCTCGGGTTCGATACGAACTCGCAGCCTTCTGAACCTATCGACAATCCGGACAGGTCAATTCCGTTATCGATGTTGAAAACAACTGAAACAAGACCGGGGCGCGAGGCATCCCGTTTCAACTTAAGCACCCGCATCAGTGTTCCATATGTGTAGTTCTGATGCTCGAACCCATCCAGCAATCGATCGCGCACATGCGTCAGATAATCTGAGAAATTCATATCTGGCTGTGGTTGCGTTCTTATGGAAAGCAAGTTCACGCAATGCCCGACAACGCTATCCATATTATATGACGCCTGACCTGACGACGGCACGCCGACCACCAGATCGTCACTTTTTGACAGAGCTGAAAGATACAGTTTGAAACTCGCGAGCAGGATAGCGACAAAGCTTGCGTTCTGTTTCGCCGCCAGTTTGCGCAACCTTGTCACCAGATCGGGTTCCAATGCGGAATCTATGCGCCCGCCACGAACACTGCGAACTGGTTGACGCGGTCGATCAGTCGGCAAGTTCAGGACAGGTGCGTCCTTACTGAACTGCGATACCCAATAGGCTTCCGCAGCCTTTGCATCCTCTGACATCGCCCATTCGGATTGAGCACGCGCATAGTCAATAATGGAAAGCGGTGCTTCAAGAGTGATTGAATTCCCGCAAGATTTATCCTGATAAAGCCGCGATATGTCATTCATGATCACATCGATTGACCACCCGTCACAAACGATATGGTGTGCGGTCAGAACCAGATGGTGAAGCCTTTCGCCAAGCACCAACAGATCGGTGCGCAAAAACGGCCCGGTTTGCATATCAAACGGTGTTTCGACATGACGATCCAGAACCTGTTGAATCTTGGCCTGTTGATCGGCGGGGGCCTTGCCTGATAGCTCAACAACCTCGATTTGGTGATCCATCTTAGGGTGAACAGACATCGTCATGCCATCTTCTGAGAAAGTAGACCGCAGCGCATCATGACGGGCAAAGCTCTCGCGGACAGCTTCTATCAGCGCATCGCGATTCACTTCCCCATGGATTTTCAGCGTGACGCTTTCATTATAGGCCGCCGCGACTTCAGGTGTGACCACCTGAGCGGCGAAAATCTCGCGCTGCGCCTCTGTCGTTGGAACGCTCAGCGGTTCCAACGGTTTCGCCATCGCGGCAGCGATTTTCTTGTCCCCGTCCGGCAGGCTTAGTCGCGGCGGTACATGCGAATGGCGCGGGCCATCATATGGCAGGGCCTCGCGTCCCGTTATCAATCCGGCCGCGCGCATCTCAAGGGCGGAATCCTTGAAGGCATCGACGACATAATCAATGTCTTCATCGTCATGCGCGGCTGTCATGTAAGACGGGAAGCCTTCCAGAAGGAACACGCCACGGTCACGCATATGCGCGCCCAGAAGTGCGCCGAATTTCTGGTCTTCCCCGATGCGCAGGTACATCAGTGACCCGCAATTTGGCATCCGGAAAGGCATGTCGTTGTCGACAAACCACCGGTCCACGCGGCCTGCCAGTTGATCCCCCTTGGCATTCACGGTTTTCCAGAAAAAGTCGGGTTGGGCTTTAAAGAAACTCAACATTTCACGCAAAGCTGCCATCACCAGAGGGTGGCGCACAAAGGTGCCGGCAAAGAACGTGACGGGCGCTTCCGGGAAGCTGTCGTCGCCATACTGCCACTGGCCGCCATCGAACGTGTCCATATATCGCGCTTTGCCCGACACCACACCCACTGGCATCCCGCCACCAACGACCTTGCCATAGGTGATCAGATCGGCATCGACACCGTAATAGGCCTGTGCCCCACGCGGTCCAAAACGGAAACCCGTGACAACCTCGTCGAAGATGAACAGCGACCCGGACCGTTCGGTGATCTTGCGCACCTCGCGGATGAACTCGGCGGGTCGGAATTCTGGCCGACGGCTTTGCACCGGCTCAACGATCACCGCGGCAAGGCTGTCGGCGTTCTTGCGGATATAGTCCAAAGCCTGCGGCGTGCCATAGGGCAGCACAAACACGTTCTTCACAGAGTCGCGCGGAACACCCGGCGCCAATGGCAAGGTGCGTGGCCCGTCCTTGCCGTCAACCGCCCGCACCAGCACCTCGTCGAAATTGCCGTGATAATCACGGGCAAACATTACGATCCGGTCGCGATTGGTCACGGTGCGCGCCAGCCGCATCGCGGCATAGACGGCCTCGGACCCGGTGCAGACAAAACTGGCGCGGTCGTTGCCTGTGACCTCGCAGAACAGTTGCGCGGCCTCCATGGCGACAAGGCTCTGCGGCCCAACTTCGAAGCCGTCATCCAACTGGTGGTGCAAGGCTTCGACCACCTTGTCGGGTGAATGACCAAGGAAACCGGGACCAAACCCGTTCAGGATGTCGATATATTCATTGCCGTCCACATCAAGCAGGCGCGAGCCTTTGGATTTGACGGTCACGATCTGATAAACCAGCTCTTTCCAAAGGCGGTTGAACCCCGACGCGGTGCGCGGGTCGGCATGGGTCCCGCGATGTTCGGCTGTCAGCGCCTTGGACTTGGGGGTCTTTGCCGTGAAGCGCGCGACCAGCGCATCAATATGGGCGCGTTGATCCGCGGTCAGTTCGTCCGCCTCACGCTCGATCTTTGTCAGCGGGGCCGAAGACGGCGAAGCATCTTTGTCGGTCTCAATCTTGGTCAGCTCAGCCGGGGCCGCTTTCTCGGCGGGCGCCGATCCGGGCAGCGTGCCGTTGGCTTCAATATGATCCGCCAGTGCATTGATATTCGGGAATCCGTCGATCAACTGGCGCAGCGCGACGGTGACGCCAAACTGTTCGCTCAACTCGCGGGTGGCTTGGGTCAGCAGAAGGCTGTCGAAGCCCAGCTCAAGGAAGGTGGCTTCGCCATCGATCTCGTCAGGCTCCAGGCCGGACAGCTCTGACAGCATATCGCGCAAAGCTTCACCGGCAGTCAGTTGCGGGGTTGCTTCACCAACTTCCGCACTGTCGATGGCATCATCAGTCGCGTCCAGCGCAACATAGCTTGCCTTGGCATCGACCGGTTCGACCCAGAACCTTTTGCGTTGGAATGGATAGGTCGGCAAACCGGGCAGGCGTTTGGCCTGAGGACGACCATTGTCGATGCGCGTCCAGTCCACGGGGTAACCATTCGCCCAAAGCTCGCCAAAGGCGTTCAGCAGACTTTCATGCGAGTTGGCGTTTTCGGCCTGCGCGGCAGGCAGCGAGGCGATCGCAGGCTGTGCCTTCTTCCGGTCCGGGTTCTGGCCCGACAGGGTGGCCATGGTGCGGCCCGGCCCTGCCTCAAGGAAAATATGCTGGTTCTCGGCCCAAAGCAGTTGAATGGCATCGTAAAACCGAACCGGGCGGCGCATATGCATGGCCCAGTAGTCGGGGTCCGTCGCCTCGTCATCAGTCATCCAATCGCCGGTGACCGTCGACAGGATCGGGATCCGGGGTGCGTTCAACGCCAAGCCCTCGACCGCCTTGCGGAACGGCTCAACCGCCGGGTCCATCATCTGTGAATGGAACGCGTGGCTGGTGTGCAGGCGCGAAGCGACAACTTCGTCTTTCTCAAGCCGTTTCAACAGCTTCTGGGCGGCCTCTTCCGGGCCGGCAACGACGCAGGCCTTGGCCCCGTTCACGGCAGCCAGATCAATCCCATCGCCCAGATAGGGCGCGACTTCGGACTCGCTGGCACGGACCGAGATCATCACGCCTTGCGGCAGGTCCGCCATCAGACGCCCGCGCAACGCAATCAGCTTCAGCGCATCCGGAAGCGCAATGACGCCCGCGATGGTGGCGGCGGCAAATTCTCCGATGGAATGACCGACCATCACGTCAGGCGTGATGCCCCAGTGGCGCCATTGCTGCGCCAGTGCATAACCGATCGAGAAGATGGCCGGTTGCGCCAGCGCGGTGTTCTTCAGTTTCTCGGTCGCGCAATCATGTTCGCTTTCGGGGGCATGGATCACGTCGAGCAGGTTCAGGCCCAGATCATCTTCCAGTAATTGGGCGCATAAACCCAGTGCTTCGCGGAACACAGGTTCCTGCGCATACAGGTCGCGCGCCATACCGGCGTGCTGTGCCCCCTGCCCCGGAAACAGAAACGCCAGCGCGTCGCGTTGACCCGCGGCGATGCCCTTGCCAGCAAACCCGCTGGCTGCGGCAGGCAGGTCCGACATTGTGCGGCCCAGCAAAACGGCCCGCTGTCCGAATTCTTGCCGCCCGTGACGCAACGTCGCGATTACCCGATCGGGGTCCGCGTCGGGATGGGCCTTGGCCCAACCGCCCAGATTGGCAATCGCGGCTTTCAGAGCGTCGGGCGATGAGGCCGAAACCGGGAACAATCTTGGGCTTCCGTCTGCTGTGCCTTGCGAAACGGGGTCTGTCTGGGGCGCTTCCTCCAGCACCATGTGGATATTTGTACCGCCCACGCCAAAAGCAGACACACCCGCGCGGCGCGGCGCGTCTGTGCCGTTCCAGTCCAGTTTTTCCGCCACCGGGAAGAAGGCCGAGCTGTCAAAATCGATCCTTGGGTTTGGTTTCTTATAGTGCAGAAGCGGTGGGATCACCTCGTTCTTCAGCGACAAAGTGGTCTTGATCAGACCCGTCACACCCGCTGCGATGTCCAAATGGCCAAGGTTGGTTTTCACACTACCCAGGGCGCAAAAGCCTTTGTCCTCGGTGCTGCTGGCGAACGCTGTTTGTAGCGCCGTAAATTCGATCGGATCGCCCAAAGGCGTCGCTGTGCCATGCGCCTCGATATACCCGATGGATCGCGCCTCGACGCCAGCAGCCGCATGAGCGGCCCGGATCACATCTGTCTGCGCCTTGATCGACGGCGCGGCATAGCCCGCCTTGTCGTGACCGTCATTGTTGATCGCGTATCCTTTGATCACGGCAAAAATATTGTCGCCATCGGCCAATGCGTCATCCAACCGGCGCAGAACAACCAGCCCTGCCCCATCGCCAAAGACGGTGCCAGTGGCATCAGCATCGAACGTCCGGCAATGACCATCCGCCGATGCCATGCCATCGGGCAGATACATATAGGGCCGTTTGGTCGGGAACGTGACAGACACACCGCCTGCAAGCGCCATATCCGCATCGCCACGTTGTAACGCCTGACAGGCCTGTGCCACCGCTACCAGTGAGGTCGAGCAGGCACATTGCACCGTTATGGCCGGCCCGCGAAGGCCAAGTTTATAGGCTACACGCGTCGCGATGAAATCTTTGTCATTGCCAAACAGCGTTGCGAAATCCTTGACCGGATATCCCATCGCCAGGTCGCGTGCGGCGCCCGGAGGCGACAGCAGGTTGTTCAGCAAATAGGAGTTCTGGCTTGACCCGGCAAAGACACCAATGCGCCCGTCAAACCGGGCCGGATCGTGGCCTGCATTCTCAAGCGCGGTCTGGGCAACCTCAAGCAGGATTCGGTGCTGCGGGTCCAGCCGCTCGGCCTCTTTCGGCGGGATGCCGAAATGGCGGGCATCAAACATATCCGGCTCTTGCATCGCACCACGAGACCGCACGTATGGCGCGTCGGGATCATCCTTGGACGGATCGACATCCAGCTCGTCTTCGGTGAAATGCGAGATCATCTCGCGCCCATCCAGCAGCCCCTGCCACATGGTTTGCGCATCCATCGCGCCGGGGTAACGACCAGCCAGTCCTACAATGGCAATTGGACCACTGTCAGACAGATCGCGCACTTTCGCTTCGCGCGGGACTGGTTGTGCGACCGTCTCGGGGTCCGACAAATGGTCGGCCAAGGCCGCAGCGGTCGAATGCAGGAAAAAGTCCGAGATCGGAAAATCACGGCCCAGCTTGTCCTGCAGGCGTTCGTGTACGCGCGCGATATGCAAGGACGATGCGCCAAGGTCGAAGAAATTGGTGTTGACATCCACACCATCGACTTCAAGAACATCTGACAGAACGCTGACAACAAGGTCTTTTACCCCTTTACCCCCTGATCGTCTGGATGTTTTCTGCGTCACACTTATCTTGCGCTGTTCCAGCGCTTTTCGGTCCACCTTGCCGTTATCGTTCAACGGCAGCTCATCCAAGGCCACCAGATGGGCCGGCACAGCATAGTCCGGCAGCTGTGTTTTCAGATGTTCGCGCAGCGCACCGACATCGCAATCACCGTCCGCCACGTAGTAGCCGACGAGGGTCTTGTCGGCCCCGTCCGCCCCGGCGCGCGCGATCGCGGCAGCCTGACGAATACCTTTGAACTGCTCAAGCGCGGTTTCGATACCGCCAAGCTCGACCCGGTAACCCCGCACTTTGACCTGTTTGTCGATGCGTCCCAGATAGCGAATGACGCCTTTCTTGTCGCGTTCGACCAGATCACCCGTGCGATAAAGGCGAATCGATGGATCCCATGGCGCGGACACGAACACCTCGTTCGTCAGCGCCTCTTGCCCCAGATATCCCAGCGCCAAACCCAGGCCAGCAGCGCATAATTCGCCTTGTGATCCATCTTCGACGGGCTGCAAATCTCCATCCAGAACAAAGACTTCCGTGCCATTTATCGGCTTTCCGATTGGCAAGGGCTTGCCCGCTTTCGCCTGCGCCTTGGTGATCGGGTGGCAACAGGTAAACGTGGTGTTTTCGGTTGGACCATACCCATTGATCACCTTCAGCTTCGGGCAGACCGCCTGCACCTTGGCAACCTTGTCCGGCGACACGACGTCGCCACCGGTCAAGAGCTGGCGTAAGGGCTTGAAATCCTCTGGCCGCTCATCGGCCATGGCATGGAACAAGCCAGCCGTCAGCCACATGCTGGTGATCTTCTGATCGCGAATGATCGCGCCCAATCCGCGCAGTGACGTGTCGTCGCTGTCCGGCAGGACCAGTGTGCCCCCGTTCAGCAGCGCCCCCCAGATCTCAAGCGTCGAAGCGTCGAACGCGATGGGAGAGTTCTGTAATATCCGCTCGTCCGACCCGAGCTTCATGAAATTCTGATCCCGCACCAACCGGATGATCCCGCGATGTGGCACGACAACGCCTTTGGGCACACCTGTGGTGCCCGATGTATACATGACATAAGCAACTGATTCTGGATCGTGCTTGATTTTCAAAGGCTTGGAATTTGATTCTTCCCCAACTTTCGGGTCTGCAGAAATCTGCGTTAAAGCGGATTCCTTCAGTGCCGGAATGTCCCCAACAACCGCCGCCAACCCGCTGTCTTGTGCGATCAGACGGATGCGATCATCAGAGTAATAATCCGGCAAAGGCACATACCCAGCCCCGGCTTTCAGTATGGCGAGCGCAGCAACTATTGTGTCGAACGAGCGTTGACCGGCCATGCCAACAAGATCGCCAGTGGCTACACCAGCCTTTGCTAGCTTTGCGGCAAGCGCATCTGTGCGCCTATCTAGATCATGATAGCTAAGCGCCTTGGAACCCTGACTTAACGCAACATGATCACTATGCGAGTCTGCCACGGCACGAAAATGGGAAACGACTGAATCTGACATCCGCTAACTTTGATATTAATGAGTCAAAAATGTAAGAAAAAGGCAACTAGAGCAATAATACACAGAAATGATACCAGCTAGCCGCGAAAACACACGTGAATAATCCGTTGTGTGAACAATCGTCGATCTTAGGCGGCACTGTTTATTCGCTGAGTGCTAAAGTCTAGGCAGATCAGGAAAATACGATAAATAGCAATGACATCTAATGTGTATGTCAGAAACCCGAACGATCACTTGCACGAGATTGGATTCACAACTCGCAGCTCAACGTGCGTTTACGATGTCTCATATACGAAATCATGCAGATAGTTCTGCAACCGCGTTTTTTCGGGGGTTTCGCTGAACCGCGCTGGAGCAAGGTCGGACATTTGCAACAACGCCGCTAGCTGCGCACGGTCACGGGCGATATATACACCTTCATGTCCATCTAAATGGCGCACGGTGGCCAGTTGATGTTCGTTGCGATGTTCGCCCAGCGACGCCATGCGCGGCATAACGATTACTGGTTTTTCCACCTTCTTCGCAGTCAGAATTGTACCGATCCCGGCGTGCCCCACCAAAACAGTTGCCCGTGAAATGAGATCATCATACTCATCCGGCGTCAGAAACGGGGCGTGCTTGATATGTGTATAGTCCGTTGCTGGGTCAGCTGTTTGGGCGAACACATCCAGCGACAGTTCGCCAGCCAGGTCGTCTATCATGGAAACCAAGCGTTCAAACTGCAATTGTGTACCGACAGTGACGAAAATCATAAAACAGACCCCTCGTACCTGCCACCTTCTGCCTTCGCCACGCTTTCCCATTGCGACAGCCACAGCGTGGCAAACCGTTTTGCCAGTTTGCCCGCGGACGACGCTTCTTCCGCATTGGCAATGCTGTCGACCCAAATGGTCCGACGGCGGAACATCCACCCCAGCACAAGCGCAATTACGCCGGGCAAGGCGCCGGTGGTGATGATGACATCCGGGCGGGTTCGCATCAACACACCCGCCATTTGAACAGTGCACAGCAAAGCTTTGAGCGGCGCGTTTTTATTGCAATCCTGCACTAGGGAAAATCGCTTGAACCCGGATTTTTGCGGCAACCCGTCCATAGTTGTCACATAGGTGACATGATCGGGGTCGAACCGTGCGCAGACTTGCCCCAGTTGATGCCAATGCCCACCTGCAGACGCCACAGCTAGAATACGACGGGCAGTTCCGGGGGAAGAATATGTTTTCATATGTGTAGGACCCGCGGTAATGGCGTTTTAAAATAATTTAACGGAGCGGCAATAATAGCAAGCTCTCGCTCACTCTACCAGCAAACAGACCTATTTGCGCCTTGTGCATCCCCTGGCAAGAAGGCAATTCTGCACCATGCTCGCAAACCCGCGTCTTACCCCAACCGCCAAGGGCCTGATCCTTGGCCTGATCGTCCTGAATGTGGCGATTGAGGTGGTGTTATTTGCCTCAGATCAGGGATTCCTAGGCACAAAGCAGTGGCGCCCGTTGATCTACCAAAATGGCGCGTTCTGGGCGGGGCTTCTACACAACTGGCGGCCAAACTATGCGGCCCAGCCATGGCTGATGTTTCTGACCTATGCCTTCCTACATGGTGGTATGGCCCATCTGTTGGGCAACATGCTGACGCTTTGGTTGATCGGGCGTATGGCGGTTGCCCGCGCCGGGATACAAGGTTTTATCTTGATCTATCTATTTTCTGCGATCGGCGGAGCGCTTCTGTTCGGAGCTCTGACCCTGTCAGCCCGACCCATGGTCGGCGCATCAGGGGCACTGTTCGGGTTGGTGGGCGCGATCATGTATTGGCGGTGGTCTGATCGGCGGCGGTTAGGGCTGGATCAGTGGCCAGTTCTGAAAACGATCCTGATACTAGGCGTTCTGAACCTGATCCTGTGGTTGCTTTTGGGCGGGCTTTTGGCGTGGGAAACTCATCTTGGTGGTTTCCTCGCTGGATGGTTGTCGGCTTCAGGCCTGACGAAGGTCGAAAGGTTTCGCCAGACGAGAAGATCCAGTGACCGTTAAATTTCCTGGCCGGCTGCCTGCTGCAGCATCCAGATCATACGCTGAAACCGCAGCCGAAATAGCGTGCCCAAACCGCGCAGCTTTTCAACCGGCCCATTAAGTTTTTCACTGCCAAGAACTTTGGGCGCGTGAACGATAGCGCTGACAGGCATCGCAAAGGCGCGCAATGCCCATTTCACGCGATCACGCGGCGTGTTGCCATTAACGCCAAACAGCTCTTGCGTCAGGCGCAACCACTTGTGGCGCAGCGCTGCCCAATCGGACCGCGACGGGTGGCTGACCACCAGATCCTCGCGATAGATCAGCTTGTATCCCTTGGACACGGCACGCGTGCTCCAATCAAGATCCTCAGAAACGCCACCGCGAAACCCGCCAACATCCTCAAACACCTTGCGCGTCGTGACAAGATTACCGGACCCGGTAAATCCTTGCACTTCAATGTAGTTTTGGAAGTTGAAAGCAAACACCGCCTCGAATGCCTCGGCGCCACTGCGCGGTGGCGGGGTTTCGTCAAACACATCGACCCGGCCTCCGATAAGATCGGCTGTGGGCGCAGCCTCATGGGCCTTGGCGACCCAGTCATCTGCAGCCACACAATCGGCATCTATGAAGAATAGAAGCGGAGCTTTGGTTTCCGCGACGCCGCGATTGCGCGCGGCGGCAGCCCCTTTTTCGGTTTCAACCACGAACCGCACCTCGGGGAATCGAGCCTGCTCCGCGGTCAGGGGTTGCGGCGAATTGTTGTCCACAACCAGTATGTCGACCCCGGACAGATCATTACGCTGCAGCGCCTGCAGACATCGCGCCAGTCGTTCTGGGTCATTGTAATGGGGAATGATGATGGCAGCGTCAGGCGTAGCCATATCCATATCCATAAGCCCCGTCGATGAAATGGCTTTTGTTCAGCACAATGCCCATAACGTTGGTCAGCTCAGACAATTGCCGCTCGGCAATATCGACCTGCTCGACCGTTGTGCGTTCGGCTTCGGCCAGAAGCAGGGCGCAATCGACGTTACCAAGAAAACCGAAATTGTCGTCCGTTCCCATCAAGGGCGGCATATCAAAAACCATCAAATCAGGCTGAAAAGTTTTTTGAATATCGTCCAGAACAGACTTTGCCTTTTGGCTTTGCAGAATTTCAGACGCACCCTCGATGTTGCCGCTGTTCAGACCGATTGCAACATTGTCTCCGAACCGTCGGCCATGTTCAACAAAGTCGACTTCGCCTTTCAACACGTCACCCATGTTATTGGAACTGCTTACGCCCAATACTCTGGCCAATCCTTGCCGGCGAAGATCAAGATCCAGAACGACGGTGTGAAGGTCTGCTTGTCGCCCAAAGCTGAAAATCAGATTTGCGACGGTGGTCGTTTTGCCACATTCACTGTGCGGCGACACAAGCGCGATGCGTTTCCAATCGTTATTGGCCGCCTGCTGCAGAATGCGTGTCCGCAAAAGATCGAACGGCCCGGCCTCTTTGCCACCCAGTGCCGAGATCAACCGGTTGTCGCGAGCATGGCTTTCCGAGACGTGGATTGGTTTCAATTCGGCCCATCCCGCAGGAAGCTTACCGCCTCGGGGTTGACGTTTCTCGGGCTCGACTGCGCGCGGTTCAGTCTTCTCGCGCTGCGCACGCGCTTTCTCGATAGCAGCTTGAAGTTTTTCCATTCAAACCAAGTCCTTTTCAAGGAATGCCGAAGTTTTATAAATCACCAGCGCACTCCAATCTTATCCATAAGCCGTTCCGCCACCAAATCGAGCGGCTGGTAAAGCACATGCACAGCATAAACAGCCACCGGCACCCCGATCACGATGAGAAACACACTTATCATACGCAGGGATCTGCGGCGCGAATTCTCTCCTACCACAGTAATATACGGAATGGTCGCAAGTGGCGTAACGCCCAGCCTTGAAACCAAGTCCTCGGGCCGACGGATTGAGCGGTTCAGTATTTCAAGCAAAAACACCAGCGCCAAGCCTGCAAGTATTCCGACAAATGTTCCGCCTGCCGCAATCAATTTACGGTTCGGCTTACTGGGTTGGTTTGGAACAGCCGGAGGATCAATGACCGAGATACGTTGCCCACGCGACAAAACCTCGATGCGCTCGCCGGTACTGGCGCGCGACAAGCGATCGACTGCAGTATTATACTGAAGTTGGATGTTCTGGTAATCCAGTTGCAGCTCGTCCAGCTTGATGGCGTTTCGCGGTGTCTGTTCAATCGTTTGGATCATATCCGCCAGCTGCTTGCCCGACGCATCACGCTGTTGTTCGATCACCTTCAGACGCGAGCCGATCTCGGCCAACTGAACATCTAGCATTGCGTTGCCTGTGGTTTCGGCCGATAGGTTTTCGTTGGCGTCTGGCAAGTTGCGTACAGCCTCTTCCGCAACGGCAATGCGTGATTTCAGAAGCAAAATGCGCGGGTTTTCCTCGGAATACACCGCAAGCGCATCGTTCAATTGGTTGCGTAATGCGTCGAGCCGCTGTTGTTCAGGCGACGAGGCAGCCCCCCCAAACCCGCCGACATCACCTGTTTCCTCGAAGACACGCAACAAGCGCTCGCGCTGTTGCTCGAGACCTGAGGCTTCGCGGTCGTACTGTGCTAGGCGTTCCTGTAGAATGTTGCGTTGGTTCAAGCGGAAATCCAGACTTTCGGGCAGGGCGTTCACGTTTTCTGTCTTGAATTGAAGGATCGCCGCGCTGCGCTCTGCCAGTTCTTCATTCAGCCGGCTGACCTCTTGATCGAAGAACTCAAGCGTCTGGGTCGCCCGGCCGGTACGCGACTGCACGTCTTCGGTTTGAATCAGGGAAAGATACTCGTTCAAGACACCAGCAGCCTTGCGACCCGAAAGGGCTTCAAATTCGATCGTCATCAGGGCAGCTTCGCTGCGTCGGCCAGAACTGCGAATTGATGTACGGGCGCGCATCGCCTGCACGATTCGATCCGGCGTCATGGCGTTGATATTTTCAAACACCTGTGTCTTGTTGGCAATGTCCAGCAGGTTGGCACGTGTCATAAGCCGCTGTTCGACAATCTGCAGCTGCTCTGGTGCCGGTGTCGATGCCGTCGAAGCGGCCAGGTCATTCGGGATCTGCGGAGATTCCACAATTAGAATCATACGAGAGACAAAGGCGGGCGGCAGGCTCATTGCCATAATGACCGACGCCGCACCAATAACGGTCGCTACAACCAAAAAATATGGCAACCGCCGAATAAAAATAGATCTGTAATAATTGATATTTGCGGAAGCCATTGCCAGTTATTCCTCACTCCGATGGCCGTGAATCTGAAAAGCGCGCATCAGATTCCTTTTGCTAACGTAATATATATAGGGCGCTAAACGCCACCTGTTCTATCCTGTTTTCTTGCTAGGAATGTCCACGCGCCGCCCCTGGCGAAGAAACAACGGCCTTGTCAGGTCATCGTCCGACTTTGGCTCGTCGCCGGTTTCCTCATCCGCTAAATTGCTGGCGAAGAAAACCCCGTCTTCCAGAACGCTGCGAACAGCATTTACCGAGACACGCGCCCGTTCACCGCTCCAAGAATAAAGCAGTGATAACTCACACAACTGATTAACCAACCGTGGAATACCTTTGGTGGCTTTGAATATCTCGCCACAGGCCAGCGGCGTGATCTCCCGACCCGTGCCACCAGCCACTTTTAATCTGTGTTTGATATAGGCACGCATCGTGGATTCATCCATGCCTTCCAAATGAAAGCTTGCTGCCACACGCTGTGCCAACTGGCGCATCTGCGGGCTCTGCACAATGCCCTTCAATTCCGGTTGTCCGACAAGAATCAACTGTATCAATTCATCTTTGTTGGCATTGATATTCGTCAGCATACGCATCTCCTCGAGTCCTTCGGTAGAGAGGTTCTGCGCTTCGTCGATGATCAGAACGACACGGCGTCCTTCTGCATATTCTTTGACGATGCTTTCCTGAAAACGCTGAAACAGCGTGACATAGCTTTCCGATGGCTCGAACGGGATGTTCAGGGCATTCATGACCCATTGCAGCAGCTCACCCCGGTCGCCCTGAACGTTTGAAAGCAAGCCGACACGTACAGTTTCATCCATCTGGCTAAGCAGCTTTTGGATGAGGGTCGTCTTCCCGGATCCGATTTCACCCGTAATCAAGGTAATCGGCGCTCTAGACATCACTCCGAATTCCAGAACGGCGTAGGCACGCTTATGCTGCTTAGACCAGAACAGGAAGCTCGGGTCCGGCACCAAAGTGAACGGTCGTTCGGTTAACCCGAAATGCCCCGTGTAGAGTTCGTTGGAATTCATATTCCTATCTTGCTTCCCGAATTAATTTACCATTGGCTAAAGCAATGGTGTGGCCAAATAATGTCAAAGCGCGCCTGTTTCTTGCATATAACAGGACGCGCTACAAATTTGATGTTGTGCTTCTTCCTGCAACCCGAACTTGAAATATCTTCTTGGATCAGCAGAAAAGAATCGATGTCGGGCAAATATGCCCAATTTTGCTAAATGCGCGTAAGTAATTATCAATAAAAAAGGCACGCGTTACGTATTATGTGCTCAGGCGAAACAATATTTCCGCCAAATGAGGCATTAGGATGCTTGTAAAACTAAAAGTTTCCAAATACTTAATGCGCAAGACTGCGAGGTGGGCGGAATTGTGCTACAAATTGGACAATAATGTGTTAATGTCCATCTGGGGTAAGGAGAGTCGTTGGTCATTTTTCGACTGAACGGCTGGTTCGCAAGCTGCTAGGCCTGCACGACATAGAGATTATTTTATCTCGTGGGTTTCCCATGTCAGGCTGCTGCATTATTTGAGGTGTAAGGAAAATGACGACGCATTTTAAAGACTTTTCAAGTTCCAGCAACGAGCTGGTCAAACGTCAAAATTACTACGTTGCCAAATCTTCCAACCGTCGCTATCGCGATCAATTCAAGCGCCTGTTTGACATCGCTTTTGTCGTTGCTGCCGCGCCCATAGCCATACCTCTTATCGGTATCATGCTGCTATTAGCAGCTCTTGACGGCGGTAAGCCGTTCTATCGTCAACGCCGCATCGGTAAAGACGGTCGTATCTATAAGATGGTTAAAATTCGCTCGATGGTCATCAATGCTGACCAGCGTCTGGAAGCGTATCTGGCCAGCAACCCTGAGGCTCGGGCCGAATGGGACAGCACTCAGAAGCTGAAAGATGACCCGCGGATCACCAAAATCGGGAAGTTCCTGCGCAAGTCGTCAATGGACGAACTGCCGCAACTGTGGAACGTACTGGTCGGCGACATGTCAATCGTGGGTCCGCGCCCGATGATGGAAGATCAAAAAGCTCTGTATCCTGGCGCTGCTTATTATGCCATGCGCCCTGGGATCACTGGCCCTTGGCAGGTATCTGACCGCAACGAGACGACATTTGCCCAGCGTGCAACCTTCGACACCAAGTATTACTATGATCTTACTCTCAAAAAAGATATCGAAATTCTTGGTAAAACCGTCGGAGTCGTACTGCGCTGCACCGGCCACTAGCGACTAGCTATTCCACTCATTGATCCCCGCTGAACCGGTCAGGTTCTGCGGGGTAAACTGTTAAATCCCTGCAAATCGTAAGAGCATCGGTCGACTTGAGAAAGAATCGCTCGCTCTATGAATGAACTGCGGGACCGTACAGAACGCTGAAACGAAGATGAATCCACAATTTGCACCTACGAAACCTCTGATGTTCTTCGCAAAAACGTCGCAAGTTGGCATCATTTAGGCTTATTTTTCGAAAATCACCTCGCTCAACCAAATAAAGTTTCAATTAGAAAATCTGTCGCGTTATCTTAGTGTTCTATTGATTGACGCGTAGGGAGACTAGCTATGCTTAGAACTCTGATCACTCTTTTTGCCGTGCTGTTCGCAGCATGTGTGGGACTCAGCTCTGCAGCATCTGCGCAGTCTGGATATAAGATTAAGCCAGGCGATACGTTGCAGGTTGAGGTTGTTGAAGACAACAGCCTGAACAGATCAGTTTTGGTTCTTCCCGATGGATCTATCAGCTTTCCATATTCCGGCACACTGCGGGCTTCGGGACTTTCCACGGCTCAGGTCGCAAGCGCTCTGGCCAATGGAATGGCCTCGAATTTCGCGGCGAAGCCAAATGTCTATGTGTCAGTAGCATCACTGGCGACGGTCGTTCCAAGTTCAGCGGTTGCTCCAGCGACACATGACATCTTCATCTCGGGCGAAATCAATAGCCCAGGAAAGATCGAAACTGTAAACCGCATCACAATTCTGCAGGCGATCGCACAGGCCGGTGGGTTGACCCGCTTTGCAGCCGGAAAGCGCATCCAATTGCGCCGCGAGAATAAAATCTATCTATACAACTACTTCACGAACGGTGGGTCCGGTAGCATCAGCGGCAATACGCAGCTAGCGCCAGGTGATGTCATCATTATTCCCCAACGGAAGCTTTTCGAGTAAGGTAAAGGCAAACCAGAGGTAAAAAAGTGGGCAAAAAATCAAAACTAACCGCCCTACTTACAGGCACAGCAGTAATAGCAACGGGCCTCACGCCGGCCTCGAGCCAAGAATCTGCGCCCGGCGGTCTGGCATTGAGTTTCGGTGTTTCTTCCAGCCTAAGGTCGAATGACAATCTGGGGCTTCGTGAAGTTTCTCCCGGGACCACTACGCTGTGGGACAATCGGCTGACGTTTGGCGCGCTCTCTGAAACACCAAATGCGCGCCTTAGCTTCGATATCGGCGCGACCGTCCGCACCGCTTGGGTGCCAGGACGATCTGCGACAACCGACATAGACGACCCGTCAGCGGTCTTGTCTTATCGGCTGGAAAGCGCAAACAGCTTAGTGGAAGCCGAAGCAAGCTACCGGAAAATCTCTCTGAATTTCTCTGACCCGCTGCGGCTGATTGATGATGACCCTGATGATGACATCGATGAGCAGGATCTGATTTCATCAGGCGGTGCACGCGTGCTCTATGGTGGACGGGTAAGCTTTGAAAGCGGGCGGGTTGATCCACTTGGATATGGGCTTTCATTCGAGCATCGTCGCGCAGACTATCAAGATGTGACTGATGGCGCACTCTACGATAGTGAAACGAATAGCGCAGAAGCGTTCGTTAGATTGCAGTTTTCGCCTGTTCTTGAAAGCCGGCTGACCGCATTCTGGGAACAATATGACGCGGATAACCCTGAACAAAGATCTCGTCGTACGATCGGTGCTTCAGGCAGCCTGACCTATGAAATAGACGCGATTACCATCGCGACTCTAAACCTTGGCTATCGGAAGATCGAAGAAAACACGACCACCTCTTCAACGACATCTATCGACGGAATTACAGGGTCGTTCCGGTTGTCGCGCGATTTCCCCACCGGCAATGTCAGTGCAGGAATTACCAGCGCACTTGCGACGTCTGGTCGTCGAAACACCCTTGACGTAACCAGCAGATTTGAACGCCCAAACGGAGAGTTCATCATCGGTGTCGGAGTAACCAAGGGTGAAACAGACGTGGTGAATTGGGTTGGCAATCTCGGCATTACGCATGAACTGCCAAGGGGCACGATCACAGCCTCGATCGATCGCAGCGTCCGCAGTACTGATGAAGGCGTTGAAAATCTCTCTACGCGGGCCTCGTTGGATTATGCGATGGACCTGACACGGACCTCCTCACTCTCAATTGGTTTGGATTATGCCGAAATCAGCGAGATTGGCAGCGTCGACACCACCAAGGTGTCGGGGGTCAACGCAACCTACAATTACGATCTGACGCCGGATTGGGGTTTGTCAACGGGCTATGAATACCGCCGCCGCTCAGAAACCGGGGAGCCGGATCGTGAGTCAAACGAGCTTTTCCTGACGTTGAGCCGCGAGTTCTCGGTCAGGTGAACCCCGATCGGCGGTGCCCGAATAATCTGATCCGGATGTTTGCATGTCCAAGAAGCCCCATATAAAATGCGAAAGCATGCCATGACCTTGGTTTCACGCTTCGTTTATTCCCCTTTTCTTTTCCTGTTGGCTGATCAAGTGTTCTGGCATTTGTCACGCGACGCGCGCATATTTCTTGAATTTTGAAGGAAACAGGTTTGACTACGAACGCCGAACCAAATCAAAAAAAGCCTGATCGCCACCGCGGTTCATCGCTTGCAGTGGGGGCAGCTTCACTGTTCGCGTCCTCGTTGTTCCGGCAGGGCATTGGAATAGTATCGCTGGGCGTCACCGCCAGATTGCTGACCCCGACAGACTTTGGGATCATTGCTTATTTCCTGGTATTCACAACGATCTTCGAGGTCTTGCAACGCCAGGTTTCCATGGCGCTGATCCGGCTGGAATCCGTCACGCCAGACCATATCCACACGATTTTTACCATACAGTTCCTGCTGGGGCTGGTGGGAGCTGTCATCGCCTGGTTCTTCGGACCGATCCTGGTCTTTTTCGACCTGGGCGAGCTTTCGAGTATCCTTCCGGCCGTGGCCGCTTACTCTTTTCTGATCGGTACTCGAAACCCCAAGATCGTCACATACGAACGTGATCTGAAGTTTTCTTATGCCGTTATCGAAGAAACAATCAGCCGCATCGTGTATTCGATCGCGGCCATTGTTCTGGTTTGGATGTGGCCGACCTTCTGGTCGCTCATCATCGCGGGATTCATCACCACAATAGTCCACAATGCTTACACCTATGTCGCTGCGCCCCATTTGCCAAGGCTTTCCTTAGCTCGTTGGCGCGACAGCCTCGTGTTTTCCCTTTGGGCGATGGGGGCGCAGATGTTCCTGGTGGTTGCCAGCAAGATACCGCTCTTGTTCATCGGTGCACAACTGAGCCTTGCGGACGCCGGGATATTCCGACTAGGCAGTCGAGTTACCAGCATTGCCACCACGCAGTTCTTTGCCCCGGTTCAGCGCGTGGTCTATCCGGGATTGGCTGATATTTCGAGATCCGCGGGCCAAAAAGAACGCGCATTTGTCATGTTGAATGCTCTGACTCTGGCACTGGTTCTGCCGCTGGCCGTTGGCGCCGCCCTTATCGCGGAAGACACGATTGTTTATGCACTGGGTGAAAAATGGCGCATGTCGGCCCATGTGATCTGGATTCTGGCACCGCTCAAGGCTTTGCAGGCGCTTCAGGCCAATGTGAAGGCCGCGTCATTGGTGGACGGGTCCGTGCGTCGTTTGTTCTTCCGCAGCTTGTTGCTGATGGTTCTCTCGGCGTTTCTGATGACTTATGGCGTCAAATACGGGTTTTATGGCGCTCTCGTGGCCGCCGCCCTTTGCAGCGTGGCCGCTTTGCTGATCACACTTTTACTTGCGAAAGGCTATGGAACTGGCGGGTTTCTAGACCCGCTTCTTGTCGCCTGGCGCAGTTTTCTGTCCTGTGCGGCAATGGCTGGAGTTATTATTGGTCTGAATGCACTCGCGGGGACATATTGGCCGGATATTCACCCGCTGATAGCAATCATCCTGCAAATCGCCATTGGTATTGTCACATATGTCAGCTTGCATATTGCGCTTTGGGCGATGGTTGGTCGGCCCGAGGGTTTTGAAACACTGTTGTTTGCGCTTGTGGGTCGGCTGCGGAGAAAACTGAAACGCAAAGAGGCCTGAGATACCCGGCTTGGCCTGCCGCGACCACGTGGGTTCTAACTTCCGTGTTCGCTAGAGACAATCCAAAGGACTTCCTGCAAGGTCCGGGCGATATGGCGTTGATGATCTGGCGTCAAGAGCTGATGAACCGGCAACCCCAGGATCGATTCCTTCAACGCAATGGCTTCGCGCTGACCGCTCCAATCCAGATTGCGGTTGTATCCGGCCCACCAAGGTGTCGCCGCGATCCCGTGCGCCTGAAGCCGGCGTGCGACCTCATCGCGGTCTTGAACATAAACGGGAAAATTTTGAGGGCATGTCGTATCCGCGATCTGTGGCAGCACCGGTGTGGCACCTTGTACGCCGTCGATGCACGACGCCAGCACGAGCCAGTTACGACGACGCGCAGCGATGACATCTTCCACAGATACCGATCTCACGGCGCGCGCGGTCAGCCTGTCCAGCCCACACCCCGCGAGCTTGGGATCAAAATAGTAATGACTAGGAATGTCCGATAAACTGCCCTGCCCCGCTTGTTTCTTCGGTCCGGTTGCCCGCGCCAATCGGCGTTTTCGCATCGTGCGATCAAACCTGGCAGGCCGCAATATCGAAATCGCGGCAGTTCGGGCCACGGATTTGAATAGCACTGCCAGCGGTACTTTTACCCTGAACGGATCATACAGATGCAGATCTGTCGCGTTGACGACCAGTACACCGCCCTGCGGACTTGGAATGAACTTGTGGAAACAGAACACAGCAATGTCCCCGTGCCGCCCCTCGACCGGAGATCTTCCGCTCAGAAGGCTCAAGGCACAATCTTCGATCAGCCGCAGATTGTAGCGGTCACACAACTGGCGCAAGGCACCCATATGGGGTTGGAGCTCTCCGAAATAGTGAGTGACGTAGATCGCGCGCGTTTTGTTGGAAATCAAGGGCTCAATCCGATCAGGGTCGGCGGCTAGGTCCGGACCGACTGAATACAAGTTCACCTTCAGATCAAGCGCGGTCAGCGGATCAATCTCAGATCCGCAGTTATACGCAGGGGCCAACACCTCGTCGCCCGGGCGCAGTCCAAGCATCTGCACACCTGCGTGAATGGCCACCCGTGTATTATAAGACATGAAAGCGCGGCGCCCGTGAAACAGCTCATCTATTCCGCCGGCCGGATCACGGCTGAGAAGCGACCGAACGGACAGCGCAGGCGCGCCGCAATAGAGATCACTGTCGGTGCTTGGGCCGTGCAGGCTTGTCATATGGGGACTCCATCAGGCGGGTTTAATTTCCGCACGCAATTTTCTGAGACAGAATTCAATCTGGCGCTGCGTTTCATCCATGGGCTGATGACGCGGCGTCAGGCCTTTGGGCGAAGCTGCGCCACACTTTCGCATGAGGGCAACACCGTTCGCGCGGGCAAAGCGCTCGAACTCGGACAGCGTGTCATTGGGTGCCGCGCATAGATCCTCATAAGCGATACGCAGAACGCGCTGAGTGCTACGTTGCTCGGAAAGTTCTGTTTCGATATCCTGATGGCTCAGCACAACCTGCGCACAGGATTGCGTCATTGGATCGGCCTTGGTAAAGCGTTCCCACCCGGACGGACGCAAGGATACCCAACCAGCTTCATCTTCGCCCTCCCGCACCTCGCGCAAGCGCTTCAGCGACCTTGCGTTATTCGCAAAATCGCGGTCGATATGCAGGAAAATTGCCTCTAGGAACAAGTGCAGAAGCTGCGGTATGTCAGCTTGCAGGATCGGATTCTTGATGATGACCGACCCGCCCAGAATATGCACGATTGCCGGCATTTTGCGACGTATTCGACCGCTTGGCATACCCCGTGCGTTCTGGTGATACGGGGCGGCGTAGGCCATCCAGAAACACCAAATCCGACCGGCTTCGCTGGGGGCTGCATTCCCATCCAGCTCGCCCCATGTGCTGTCAAAAGCGCCGCTGCGATCCCGAATCGCTTTTCGCAACAGGAATGTGGCGACCACCGGCGTGCGATACATCCGCTTGGCAAAATTGGACAAGTATCCGCAGCTGTATTGCGTGACGACCATTTCATACAGCAACAAGGTGCCTGATCGCGGGGGTCCCACAATGAAACAAACCGACGGCGTTTTGCTGCCCCACACCCATTCCAAAGCGCGTTCAACATGCGCAAAGCGAATATCCTGACGTGGATGCTGATGCGCAGCTGACTTCAAAAATGCGGCCCAGTCCCGAGCTTGCCCAGCGGTCAAGCTGTTCAGACATTCGATCTCCATCCCCGTTCACTCTCTGTTTCCGGCAAGCAACCTTGACGTCACTGAACACGGCTGCAAACTTGTCGTCACATCGGACATTTGTAATGTGCTACTGTAGATTACTTTCAAAGTTCATGTTCCACTAATCGGACCAAGTCATTTTTAATTTTCAATACCTAGGACAGAATTTGTCATGAAATCGCTTCACAATCCAGCGCAGGACGTCCCTGCTGTGTCGATTGTTATCGTAAACTGGAACACACGTGACATTCTGCACGATTGTCTGGCGTCGATCGCCGCGCAAACGACGTTGCTACACGAGGTGATCGTGGTCGACAATGCCTCGTCTGATGGTTCAGCAGACATGGTGCGCGCGCAGCATCCAGACGTTACCTTGATCGCTAACAAAACCAACAAGGGGTTTGCCGCGGCCAACAATCAGGGATTGGTCATTGCCCGTGGCGAGAAGCTGTTGCTGCTGAACCCGGATACCATCGTCCTGGATCACGCCATTGACACGATGTGCGCATGGCTGGAAGATCATCCCGACGTGGGTTGTGTCGGCTGTCAGGTCTATCAGGATGAGGAAACAATCCAGAGAACGAGCTTCGCAGAACCCTCGCCTATCAACCTAGCCATCGTTGAATTTGGCTTGCAAAAATGGGCGCCGCGGGTCAAAAGATTTGCCGTTCCGGAATACCGGCTCTGGGACAGACGCAGCGAACGGGATGTGGACGTCGTATCCGGGATGTTCATGTTGGTGCCAAGGCCCGTATTCGAGAAAGTCGGCCTGCTTGACGAAGCGTATTTTGTCTATAGCGAAGAGGCAGATTGGTGCAGACGCATCCGCGACGCGGGATGGCGTTGCGTGTTCGCACCCGTCGCCAGGATCCTGCATCTTGACGGCGGGTCAAAAAGCACCTCGCAGATCAAGTCCCGCATGTTCGTGCAAATGCAAAAAAGCAAAATGATCTATGTTCAGAAGCATCATGGAAAACTTGGCGTCCTGGTGACACGATGTATTTTCGTAACCAGCGCTGCCCTGCGCGGGACCGTTTTCGGCCTTCTGGGGGTTCTTGGCCGGAATACTGAGTATCAGGCACGTGTGCGCCTTGCCGGCGCGTCGATAAGATATCACCTGACAGGAACTGAACCGGCATGAGTGGGACAGCAACCGACCTGTCGATCACTTGGGTCGATCTGCATCAGACAAGCGCGAGTTCCCTGGATGACTGGCATCACCTGGCGACCACTACAGGTTCGGATATGTGGTTTACTCCGGCCTGGGTCGAGCGTTGGGTGCGCCACTTTGCCAAAAATCGGCATGCCATTGCGGGCTGCGCCTTTTGGGGTGACGGCCTGGTTGGTGTGCTGCCCTTCGTGATCGACACAATCTATCCTTTCGGGTTGCCGGTGAAGGTTGCTCAGTTGGCAGGACCGCACCCTCTCTTTGGCGTCATGCGCCTGCCGATACTTGCGGAACATGAAAGGGCGATGCTTGACCAGATCGTTGACCAGTTCTTCGAACATCACCGATGTGATTGCGTAAGCCTAGCCCCGATATCGAACGCATTTAATCTGGCAGACCGTGTTCGGGCCACGCTCGATTCGAATGCGATAGCCAGCTTGAACCCGGACAGCAAAGCGCGAAACCACACGATCATACGGCTGCCCAGCAGCTTTGAGGACTATCTGAAAACACTGTCACGCAATCGTCGCAACAAGTATCGCAAGACAAAGCGTGTGCTGGAAGACGACCATAATGTCAGCACGCGGATCTTCAACGGGCGCAGCACGCGGAAGATGCTCGGGAAATTCACCAGCGCCCACGAAGCGCAATGGCAAGCGAAAGGCAAACTTGGTCACTTTGCGGATTGGCGCGGCAGCCACGATTTCTATGCCGATCTGAGTGAAAGCGGCACGGATCGGGCTGGTGTACGCCTGTATGTTCAACAGACACCCGATCAAGAGATAGTGACAGGCCTTTTCTGCTTCGCGGCGGGAAAAAGCTGTCACGCTTTAGTGCCTTCTCGCAACAATGACTGGTCAGAGCTTCGGCTTGATATTGGTCTGCATGCACAGTTCGAGCGGATCGAGAATCTGATCAACGATGGGATCGACATCATTGACAGCGGGGCGGGAGAATATGACTACAAGGCCAGCTTAAAAGGCGAAACAGTCGAAATGCACCGGTTTCTAGTCTCACGTCCAACCATGATCGGACGGTTCAAGATGAACGCACTGCGTCGTTATGGCGAAGCCCTGAACTTTCTGTACTATCGGATATGGTACAATAAAGCCGCCCCCTGGCTACGTCGCAAAGGGCTCCACGTGGGAGGTCTATGGAACAGTTGGATCCGTACGCGGGTCTGAGCAGAGCTTTCCGGGTATCGAAGCGATGAATGAAATTGTCATGAACACAGATGAACAGACAGGCGGCTTGACCATCGCCGAAATCGCGCCCGGGAAGTGGCCCGACATCTGTGCGCAATTCAGCGATCTCAGTTTCGAGCAAAGCCTGACATACAGCCAAGCTGCGGTTGACCGGGTTGGCGCCGTGGCATTGTATCTTGGCGTGTACAACAGGACAGGAAACCTGGTTGCTGCCGTCGGTTTCCGTCTCAAGACCATCCCTGGTCTGGGCAAGGGGATCGCATGGGCCCCCGCCGGTCCGATGATATACCGCCAAGGCGAGCCAGCTGTGACGGCGTGCCGTGTTCATGAAATTCTGGAATCCTTGACGCGCCATTTCGACAAAACCGGGCATGTTCTCCGACTCCGTTTCCCTGTTGTTGCTCCCGACATGGGTGAGGCAATCGCGGAACATGCCAGCACGTTGGGATACACCCACACAGCCCGCGCACATTCATATCGCAGTGTGATTGTCGACTGCTCCGCCGATGAAGACATGCTGATGCGCCAACTTCACGGCAAATGGCGCAACCTTCTGCGCAAGGCGATGAAGAGCGACTGCACATTGCACACAGCGCCCCTGATCCAGGAAAGTGCTCGGTTCGACCGGATGTACCGTGAAGTTCAGTCTGTAAAGGGGTTCCAGCCAGATATTCCGCCTGATTTCTACTATGATCTTACGGGACCTGATTTTCAGCATGACGTGCTGATCGCGCGGGTTGGCGATGATGATGTTGCGGGCATGACTATCGGGTTGACAGGGACGAACGCGGTCTATCTTTTCGGGGCCACGACACATCGCGGGCGCCAGTTGAATGCTGGCTATTTTTTGATGTGGCAGGCCGTTCTTGCATGCAAGCGCAAAGGGGTGCGGTGGCTCGATCTTGGGGGCATCGACCCGACTTCGAACCCAGAAGTCACCCGGTTTAAGTTGCGCACAGGCGGGGTGGACGTTGTTGCACCAGGCCCGTTCGAGTATCGGCCGGGCGGTTTGAGCACGGGATTGATCCTGTTGGCCGAGCACGCCTATTCCAAATTGAAAGGTAAGCGATGAATACTGCAATCTGCCTGAACTTTCACGGTATTGGCACACCCGAACGGATGCTGGAAGACGACGAAGTCCCGTATTGGGTCTCGGTCCCACAGTTTGAACGTGTTCTGGATCATGTTGCCCACGCGCCCAGCACGACGGAGTATTTCATTACCTTCGATGACGGGAACCGGTCCGACATTTCCATCGCGCTACCAGCCCTGCTGGATCGGGGTTTGACCGCGAGGTTCTTTGTCCTGACGGGTCGCCTGGACCAACCAGGGTCACTCGGTAGCCAAGATCTGCGCAAGCTGATTGACGCGGGGATGAAGATTGGCAGCCATGGCATCGACCATGTCGCCTGGCCCAGTTTGTCTGATGCCGAGTTGAACAAAGAGCTTGTTGCCTCTCGCACACAATTGGAAACCATTTGCGGTCAACCGATTACGGAAGCGGGTATCCCCTTTGGTCGATATGACAGACGGGTCATCGCAGCGCTGAAATCTGCTGGGTATCAGACGATATGGACCAGCGATGGCGGGCACATGGGGTCCGACGGCTTTATCAAAGCGCGCACTTCGCTGCGCGGCAATATGAGCGCATCTGAACTCTCCGATGCCTTGAACGCCGTCATGCCCCTGGCAAAGAAACTGCGCAGGTCCATTGGAATGGCGCGAAAACGGCTGTTCAGGACCGATTGAATCGGGCGTAAGCGCTGTCTTGATCCATCGGTTTCTTGCCGAAACGCGTATATCGCATTTGTGTACGGATACCGGATTGGTCGGCGGGAGTGCTTTCGAACGTCGTTTCCTCGGCCGGGTCGTAATCCAACATCCATACAGCGGCACCCAGTAAGAACATAAGCAAACAGTAAGTCGCGTCCCACAGGTGAACAGTTGAAGCACACAAGATCAGACTGGCCAGCACGATCAGAAACCCGGTGCGCGCATCCGCGTGCTTTCCCGACAATGGTTTCATGACCAATTGCACGAAGAGCGTCAGGATCGCCAAAGACATGAAGGCCAACATTGGCAATCCGTGCCGGATCGTGTGCACAAGCCAAAAGTTGTCGATACTGGGCTTCATCCAATATGGCCGCGTCCAGTCATTCAGCCCGATTCCGAATATCGGATTGCGCGCGATGTCGTCCACTGCATGGTTGAAAATCAGGATCCGATTATAAGCGGTTCCTGATGAAAACGAAAGTTCACTTGCAATAATCTGAAACGCATTGCGGTTCGACGACAGTTCGAGCACGGTGTACAAGGTGCCAAAAATCACGCCAAAAATCACCCAGCGACTTTTGACCGAGATCAGTACCCTGTCCCACGCCATCAGGATAATCTGCAATACGATCCCAAGAAACGCCGCTGACGACAGTGACGTGAAAACGTTCGCACCCGCGATCACGGGGCGCGAGAATTTCTTGAAAAAAGATCCTTCATTTCCAAGTACATACCACGACAAAGCAAAAGCTGGCGTAGCAAATACCCCGAACAGGATTGGATGTGGCATCGACGCTTGCGCACGATACAATCCAAGCCGCGGTTCATGATTGGCATTTACGTAGACGCTGAAAATTCCGCGAAATGAATCAATAAGGATGGCCTTGTTTGTCACGGATTCGTAGATGGCAAAGGGCAACAAGATCATGATGGCCACGAAATGCCACCACACGAAGGTCTTGAAGGCTGCATAACTCCGGATAAGCACCCGCGCCGTCAAATAGGGGATCAGCGTTTCGATGGCAGTTATTCCGGCAAATTCTGCCTTTTCGGCACCGTGAACGACCATAAGCGACAACACGACCCAGAATGACGCCAGTATTACATAAACGTCGATCGCGCGAATTCTTCCGGCATCCCCTTTGATCCAGCGATAGAAGATCGGACCAGCAAAAACCAAGAGATAGATGCGATAGATACTCAGCCGAAGTTCGCCGAAAAAGAAATAGAACGGCATCACAAACGAGAAGACCAACAAGGCAATCAGCACCCTGTCTGCGGTCTTCACCGAGGCCTCGGCCTTGTCAGGCTGAATTGTGTCTATCGTTCGTGCCATAACTCTCTAATGTTAGCTGCGCCGCTCGTCCTTTGTGGCAATCAAAATTAGATTGGACTGATTCCAGACCGTATCCCGCCCATTCCTGCATCTTGTAGGCACAGGTTAGAAAAAAAAAGCCCGTTTCACGACAATAAACCGAACTTGGTCGAATACTCCGATGACCAGCCAGAACCATTCTGGCGAAAACACCAAGATTGCGATAAGATCAGCCACATTACTCTAGAAGGACATCAAATTGCCAACCCAAACTAGGATCGCCATTTTTGCGATCGTTGATCAAATCAAACGTTTGCGTTCGTTTGGTCGGCGCGTGCAGTTCAAGCTTGGCAGGTCCAAGCATGACGGTTTCAATGACAGTGCCCCGGTTTTGATACCTAAAAAAATCTGGATGTATTGGGACAACGATTTCGAGAATGCCCCTCCGATCGTCAAGCTTTGCGTAGACTCGTGGAAAAAGAAAAACCCCGATTGGGACGTGGTTGTTTTGAACGAGGACACCGTTTCGCAGTATGTCGAGTTTCCCGAGCTTTCTTCTGGCATTACTGTTCAGGCCTTTTCTGATTTGCTCAGGCTGCGCCTGCTGAACCAGTATGGCGGGGTTTGGGTCGATGCCACCAGCTATTGCGTAAAACCATTGGAACACTGGTTGCCTGTGGTGGCCCAATCCGGGTTCTTTGCATTCGTTTGGACACCGGATTCAAAATGGTTCATGTGGCCAAGTTATTTTCGCGAAATCGCAAGCTGGTTTCTTGCCGCCACACCCGGAAATCCCATTATTTCGGAATGGGAAAAATACAGTTTTGATTACTGGCGCGACCGCACTGAGACCCGCCAATACTTCTGGTTGCACACGCTGTTCGAAACTCTTTCCTACGCCAGCCCGCAGTTCAGGCGCGCGCTTCGCCGTGTGCCCACCATCAGCAGCTTTGGCCCGCATCTTGTTCACGACAGCGTGTTTCGAGACCGCGACCTTGATCAGGTTGCTGAGTTGCTGGAACAGGGAGTCGCGCCCGTTCAGAAGCTGCGCTGGAATTGGAGCGGGGAGAAACTGGACACGGTTTCGAAGTTGCTGCACGAGGACTTCTAGCCGACGGCTCCTGCCCGCTTGGTTTCGAAAGCCTGCAGTGACTCCCGGTGAAGGGCAATATCCTTGGCATAGTAGGTTTCGATGAACGAACGGACTTGGGGGGCATCAAAAGCCGATGCTTCAATGCCTTTTTTAGGCGTCATGAGCATACCGCGCATGGATTTCCTAAGGTTGTTGTACCAATCAGCAGGAAGAATACTCCGTGCCAAATCGCTGCCTCTATAGGCAAAGTGCTTTAGCGAAGGATGCACAAAAACCTGTGTCTGGTTGGCATGGGCGACGTCGAGCTGTTCCACCCCAAATTTTTCGCGAACGGCTTTAAATAACTGATCAATATGCTCCAGCGGAAACAGGTTATTTACGATCTGCTCATCGTCCAGAAATATATAGTCTGATTGCCGTATGAAATGGGTGTATTCCGATGGAATGACGCTGGGGTTTCCATTCAGATAATCCATAACAGACTGGATGTGTCCAAGCAGTTCGTCCTCTGATAGCCGCGGCAGTTCTGTATCAAGATACATTTTTGCCCGCTGGGAAATTGCAGACCTGAAACGCGCAAAAGGGTCGCGCACAATAGCATAACTGTCGTAGCTTTTGACCTTCTGGAAGACATCCGCATTGATCTTTGCAAGCAGATTAAGAGGTAAGTGGCGATAATCGAGTTCGCCATACTCGGGATGCGTCTCAAGCGTTTTCAAAGCCCACTCACCACCATCATGGAACGGAAGAATGGACTTTCTTACCGAGGTCCCGGCGCATTTCGGGATATGAATAAAAACGAAACTGTGTTTGTCGGATATAATCAATTTGCTGCTCTCAGTAAATTTTTCAAATTTCCTTCTTAGACAAATAGCATATTTGCCGTTTCCTCAACAAAAATGAACCAGCCACGTGTGTTTAACGCGACTGGTTCATTGCATGTTTATAGAATGGGTCCCAAACGCCCGGTGCTAAGCGAGGGTTTGATAGTCATCAAAAACCGGTGATTCTACAAACTGTACATCATCATCGACAGCGAAATCGTAAATCTCTCCATCAATTGTCCGGTTGTGTTTGAAGCCGAGCTGCCAACCGGTTTCGCGATTTTCGGAAAAGTCAAAGTCGACATCCGTTTCCTCATGCACCAACTCCCCATCGACAATGATCTGAAGATGGTCGGTGTTCTCATCCACCAACACAGTGATCTGGTGGGTGTCGGTGTCGTTCAGGCCAAGGTTGTCGACGCGGAAACCAGACGTGAATTTCCCTTCGGTGTTACCAATATGGGCTGCCAATCCATCGCCAGAGATCGTCAGACCGACATGCCCCCCGTTCCATACAAGGCGCTGTGTGCTGCCGTCCGCTTCGTCGCGTGCATAAGAGATCGTGAAAGCAAGTTGCTCTGACTCTTCAAACTCGCTCAATCGACCAAGTTTGACGACATCACCGTCACCGTCCATCTTGATCGCCTGACCCGTGGGCGTATCAATCACCGCTGCATCGCCAATCAAACTTCCGCCGCTGAGATCGGCAAAATCCAGAATATAGTCATCGAACTCCATGAGCCCATCGATAACCGTGCCACCGCTTCCGGTATTCGGGCCCGTGTCGGTCGTATCTCCGCCGGTTCCTGTTTCTCCGCCAGTTTCAGAACCAGTCTCGCCACCGGTATCCGGTTCGGTTGGAGGTGTTTGATTGTTGGTTCCACCCGTGGTGTCAGTTGGCACAGTAGAAGTGCCGTTTACCCAAGCGTCATAGGAAATCGGGAACATATCCGACAGCGACGATCCCACATTCATGGTATCAAGCAAGCCTCCGGGTTTTACGCCGTACTGATTGTACCCATCTTCTGCGGATGTCGCGTGAAAGACGAAAACATCGTCATAATACCCAGATTGGTTGGGCGACGTGTTCTGGATGATCAGGTTGTTAGCTACATTCCAGTCAGAACTAGCATTGTTGCCAGATACACCAGCCGCAGCGTTGCCTTCAATCGTGACATCCCGGCTATCAGAAGAAACGTGGATCTTGGGAATCGTCACGCCACCTGTCTTGTCCCGCGGGATGGCAACCAAAGTATTGTCGGTGATTGTCAAACCGTCCGTCATGGCGACACTGATGCCGTGCGTATGGTTGTTGTAGATCAGGTTCCCTTCGATCACGAGGTTGGTATGCCAATGCGTTGGGTCGCTCGCATTTGCTTTGTCAGAACCTGCAAAGATTGTCTGCGTATAATCGCCTTCGCCCACGTCGAAAATGTTATCGCGGATGGTCACATTGTGCGCACCTTCACCTTGGGCGCGCATGATCTGGATCATATCGCGGTGGTCGCCAGACCCTGCCGCGCCGCCGAAATCGTGGATGTAGTTGTTTTCGACAAGAACATTAGTCGAACGACCAATTACGATACCATCTGAACGAATGGTGTGAATGTCGTTGCCGATCAGATTGACGTTTTCAGAGCCACCCATCGAAATCGCTTTCCACCAAGCGAAAAACTCGGAGTTCACGATGTCAATGTTCTGTGATGAACTCAACATCAATGCCCGGCCAGCGCCCGCACCATCCGCGGTCGTTCCCGTACCGCTGACGAAATCACCCTCAAACACGGCACTGTCGAATTTGATATCCGAACTGTCCGTGACCCTGAACGGTCTGCTCATCACGCTTTGACCCGTCTTATAGGTATAATCAAATTTGACGCTTTCGAAGGTCAAGTTCGATGCGCCGACAAGATTCATCGACGAAAAGCTGGCCATATCATTTGGATTCTCCGAAATGATTTTCACTTCCGAGCTAAACGTCGCGTTTCTTAGATTCAGTGCGCCATAGTCACCACTTGCCAAAGTAATGACGTCCCCACCATTAGCTGCACTAAGTGCGTTCTCAAGTTCTGCAGAGCTTCTTACGTAAAAGGTCGCCATCTGCTTCTCCTAGTCATTGTCCCGTTGCGACTGCTTCTTATGCGGTCGAAGTAAAGATTTCATACTCATGTTGATAATCAGCGGAGATGGGGCGAAATCGGGCCTAAATTATGAACTGTAAGTGGAATGTCGCTTAAATGAACGAATTGTTTCCCAAATAGCCTTGTTTTGCTACTTGACACGTTTTTCGTTTTTTGGAATGTAGGCCGGCTTTTTTCTTTGAAAGTCACCGGACACACCGTGAATATGGCAGCAATGTGTTTAACTTTCTCCTGAATCAGCGGCCTGATCGACCTGACCGATTCTCTTTTCCGGCTCACCAACCTTGCTGCCAGCCCCCAAAGCGATGTTCAAACGCACATAGTTACGGGCAAGTTGGCGCAGGTTGTCAGCAAGGGCCGTGTCTGCATCCGCAATTCGTTCTTCTGCGTTGATCAGGTCGCGGATGGTCGCGCCTTCCCGCTTCAATAGCTCCTGGGTCAGATCGCGCGCTTCGCTGTTCAGGCGCACGCGGCGCTGCGATTCAACAACCGCGCTGCGGCTGCCTTGATACGCAGCCAAAGCGGCTTCCACTTCACTGACTGACGACAATACCGTTGACTGCCAACCGGCATAGGCCTGACGGGCACGTGAATGACGTGCGGCAACGCGGGACTTGCTGGCTTTGAGTGGCAAAGACGGAAAGTTGATCGTTGGCCCGACGAAATATTCCAGACCGTCTGTGCCGCTTGACGCGCCATAGCCAACCATACCGCTCAGCGACAGCGAGGGGTAAAGTTCGGCGCGCGCGATGCCAACATTCGTCACCGCTTCGTAATAGCTGCGCTCGGCGATCTGCATGTCGGGGCGATTGCGCAGGATATCTGCGGGCACGCCGGTCTTCAGTGCCTTTGACGGGCGCGGCTGTTTGGCGTTGCGGTCCAGATCAATGCCCAGACGACCGGGGGCGACGCCGGACAGAACGGCCAGTTCAGTCTTGGACGCTCGGATCGCGGCAATCAGCGCCGGGATCTGAGTTTGAGTTTCGGCAACCAAAGCCTCTGTCTGCACAACGTCCAGCTTGGTGGCGGCGCGGCGATCAAACAGCTGTTTGGTTTGCGTGACCGCGTTGCGGCGCGATGCCAACTGCTGGCGGCGCAGATTCAACAACCGCTGGCTATAGCGCAAGTCCACATAGGCATTGGACAAGTTCAGCAAAAGCGTCAGGCGGGCCGCGTCTTCTTCCGCGTCCGCAATGTCAACGCGGGCGCTGGCCGCTTGCAACTGTTGGCGACGCAGGCCGTAAGGGTCCAGCATCCAGTCCAGATTAAGCCGCGCGTTGCTGGTGTGGCTGGCGGTGCCGCCCGGGCTTTGACCATACCGATGCGTCGCGGTTGGCGACACATTCAACAAACCGGGCACTGCATCACGGTTGGCCCGCGCCTCGATCACCTTTTCGCGGGCGATCTCAAGGTCGAGATTGCCTGCCAAGGACCGCGTTACCAGTTCATTGAAAACCGGATCCTTGAACCCCATCCACCATGTTTCGTTCGCCAACGGTACAGGAACCGCTTGCGATGAAACGCTGGAATAGGACTTGGCGAATTTGAAGAATGGAAGGTTATAGGTCTCGTCCGTAGCACAGCCGGAAAGCCCGATTGTGGCCGTCAAAACGAATCCCAAGACCGGCGCAGAGCGCCCGTTTTTATGTGTCATAATGCTACCCGTCTGCCTCATCAGCCATCTATGCGACTGTTATTTTTCACGGTTATTATGGCGCAGACTGGCACAAAACCCATTTTTCACCAAGGAATAGTGCCGACCGGGGCAAACTGGTCGCTTAGGTTGACATATTAATCACAGCACAAATGACCGAAGTTGAGGTCAGCCCTCGCGGAACGCGCGTTTTAGCTGCTGCACCAAAGGCTCTGTCAGATAGGTCAGCACCGACCGCTCGCCGGTTTGCAGGAACGCTTCGACCGGCATACCAGGGATCAAATCAACATCCCCCAGACGCGCGATTTCTTCGGTGGTCAGCGTCAGATCGATGCGAAAATAGCTTTCTCCGGTCTGTGGGTCTTCGACCGAAGTGGGCGAAATCCCGGACACTGTTCCGAACAATTCCGGCGTGGTGCGTTGGTTAAAGGCGGGAAACACCACTTTCGCCACCTGCCCGACAAACACCTGATCGATCGAACGGGGGTCCACCTGCAACTTGAACTCGACCCCGTCAGACGTTGGCACGATCTGGGTGATCGTCGCCTCGGGGGCGACCACGCCGCCTTCGGTTGTGGCCTGTAGCTCGTGCACGATGCCGTCGGTCGGCGCGTGAATATCAATCCGCTCCAGTTGCTTTTCGACAGTCACGATCTGCAAGATCAGTTCTTCACGCTCGGCGGTGGTGGTGCGCAACTCGGTCACCACCTGTTCCTTGAACTCGCGATCCGCTTGCAGGATCTCAAGTTCGGTGTCGCGGATCGAGTTATAGATCCGCGCCAGTTCTGACTGGTGCTCGGCAATCTGGCCCAGAAGCGAGGACTCCCTGCCCTGCAGTTCGAGCAGTTCGCTTTCGCGGATCAGACCTTCGTTGTTCAGCCCTTGCAGGTTTTCCAATTCCTGACTGACGTATTCCAACTGATCCTGCTTTGACTTGATCAGCGCTTCGACGCCTGAGATCTGGTTGCCAAACTGCAAGATGCGTTCGGCCAGTTGTTCCTTGCGACCATTCAGCACCTCGCGCCGCGCGGTGAAGATCTCGCGCTGGCCTTTGAAGTGCTGGGTCAGGTCGATCCCGTCCAGATAGGCGCTGTCGATCTCAAATGTCGGGGCGCCCAATTCTTGGTATTCAGCGTCTAACCGCGCTTCGCGGGTGACCACTTCCGACAGACGGTTGCGGTATATTTCCTGATTAATCAGCAAAAGGCTGGGATCAAGGCGCAGCAGAACGTCGCCCTTGCGCACGACGTCACCATCCTTGACCAGAATTTCTGCGACCACGCCGCCATCTAGGCTTTGCACCTGCTTGGGCAAACCGCGCACAACAACCTTGCCCGGCGCGATCACCGCACTGGTGATCAGAGTGGTGGACATCCAGATAAAGCCTGCGAGCAGCAGCGCCAGACTGGCCAGCGCCCCCAGATACACGGGGGCGGCAAGGCCGGTTTTGATCTTGCTTGTGTTGGGCATTTTGCGATCAGCCATCGGTTACACCTCGAACACGGAATTGGGGGTGGGAGAGGCCTTGGCCGGTGCGGCGTGCTGCAACACATCCTCTTTCAAGCCAAATCGACCCACCTTGCCTTCATGCAGGATCAGAATCTTGTTCACGGCCTGAATGACGCTGGGGCGGTGCGCCATCACCAAGACGGTGCAGCCTTTCCGGCGCATCCCGATCACAGCGCTGGCCAAAGCCTCGTCCCCCTTCGCATCGAGGTTCGAGTTCGGCTCGTCCAGAACCAGCAGTCGTGGGCTTCCAAACAAGGCCCGCGCCAAACCAAGCCGCTGGGTCTGACCACCAGACAAGGGCTGATCCGTGGTGCCGACAAAGGTCGTATAGCCCTGCGGCATTTTCAGGATCATGTCGTGGACGCCGGCAATCTGTGCGGCTTCGATAACATCCTCGTCCCGTGCAGCTGGATCAAACCGCGCGATGTTTTCGGCAATCGTGCCGGGCAACATTTCGACCTTCTGCGGCAGATATCCGATATGGCCGCCCAGATCATCGTTGTGCCATTGGTTCAGGGTGGCGCCATCCAGCCGAACCTCGCCAAGGTCGGGCTCCCACAGCCCCACCAAAATGCGGGCCAGGCTGGATTTACCCGCCGCACTGCTGCCAACCACACCCAGACCATCGCCCGGCTCAAGCTCGAAACTGACCCGTTCCAGAATTCGGGGGCGGTCGCTGACCAAAGAATTCTTGGGCGTCAGCTTTGTGACATTCTTTACTTCCAGATGGCCTTTCGGTTCCGGCAGATCGAATCCGCTTTGCGGGTCGGGAAGATAGTCCATTGCCTCTTTCAAGCGCCGATGCGCGTCCCCTGCCCGCCCGATTGTGCGCCAGTGTCCGATCACCTGATCGAGGGGCGCCAAGGCTCGTCCTGCCACGATCGAGGTCGCAATGATCATACCCGGCGAGATCTCCTGCAACAGCGCCAGATACGCACCAACCGTCAGCAAGGTCGATTGCAACAGCAGCCGGAAGGATTTGGAGAATGCCGCGACAGCCTCGGATCGGTCGCCGCCGGATTGATAATGACCAAGGCTGCTTTCATGCAGGCCGCTCCAACGGTCGGTCACCTTGTCCAGCATCCCAAGGGCCAGAACGGCCTCGGCATTCCTGCGGGCACGTTCCACGAATGAACGTTCAACCCCTTCGCTGACCCCGGCATTCTTGATCGGATCGCGCGACGCAAACCAGTTGATAATAGCGGCGATGATCACAATCACCGCGCCGGCAACTGTCAGCCAGCCCAGCCACGGGTGAATAAGGAACACAACCGCCAGAAAAATGGGGATCCACGGAAGATCGAACAGCCCCAGAATAGCCGGGCTGGCAAGAAACGAACGCACCATGGCCAGATCCTGCACCGGATTATAGTGTTCTTTATTGTCAACAAAGCCGGACCTGAGCCAGAACCCGAACGCATCCTTGCCGATTTTCTGATCCAGCCGATAGCTGGCGCGCGACAAAAGGCGGGCGCGCAGAAATTCGTAAATACCAAGAAAGGCGTACAGGATCACGACGATCACAAACAGCCCCTGCAAGGTCGCCACAGACCCGCTGGACAGCACGCGGTCATAGACCTGCAACATGTAAAGCGGCCCGGTCAGCATCAGCACGTTGATCGCGGCGCTGAACAGCCCGACGGTCAGAAACGCCCGACGCAGGTGTGAGAGTTCCGTCTTATAAGGGTTTTTCTTTCTCTTCACGGATAGCTGTTCTGCCAAAATTTTTGTCCCCGTGCGCCTGTCTGCATCTATTTTGCACCTAGTGTGTTCACATGAGCTTAAGGATGCAAGAACTGAACGGGATCGTACCCAAATTAGTCAGAGCCGTGACAACAAAAAACGCGCCGCGGAACATCCGGGCACGTGCAGACATTCTTCAGTTTTCGACGTTTTGGGCGGCGGCGGCAGATCAGTTTTCCTGTTCGTCCGAACCATTCAGGATGTAGTCGCGGATCAGGCGAAGCATCGCGATGCTTACAAGTGCCGAAAAGGTGCCGACTGAGCTATAGAACCACAGTGCCATCCAGATCGAGTAGCCATTCAGAAGCGCGGCAATGGCTGTGCCAAGCCCAACAAGCATCCCAAGACCAAGAACACCGATTACCATATTAACTCCCGTTCGATTGACCGACCACTTCTAGGGAGGTCACCCAACGTTTTTCCTTAGATATTGCCGCAGGATTCAGCATGCGGCAGATTCGTGGCACAATTAAGGCGCGAGCGCCTAAAATTCAGGGTTGTAAAGTGGGGGCGTGTTTTCGCCGAGGGGTCGGCGCACAACCAATACTTTTGTCCTGAGTGGTCAGGTCAATATACATAAAATCAACCAACACGGGAGTCCCTCAAATCAAAAACTTCCTCACCGGCGAGACTGTGCCGAATACGGCAGAAACAAAGCTCTTTTTTTGCAGGCGGAAGCTGACCTAAAAACCTGATCTAAGGGATAGGCCGGATTGCGCCTTATGGTTGTTTATACGTGGTTTTTTCTTTTCGGCGACTGTGCTGCCTTGCCCAAAAAATTGTCGGCGCGCGCCCCGTGTGGCTGTTGTCCGATGGCCACGCCGCATCGACGCTGCTCCCCAGCTCACGCGCCGGGCCAATCCGCCAAAAAACGAATCACTTATTCCACTTTTGCAACAATTGCGCCCCTACAACGCCCATGGTGTTCGGTCGCCAAACTCTTGCCGAAACCGCAAAAAAGGAGCTGAACCACCGGTTTTTTACCCCAACGCACCGGCGGCTGCACCTTAGCCCGCTGAATTAACGTTTGATTCACGCAGTGATCACGGCGACCGCCTAGCTTTCCTTCAGGTTCATCATCTCAAGGGAACACGCTGTTGATTGCAGTTCAATTTTTGCAAGAAATGCCGAGTTTAGGTAGTATTTCGAAACAATCTTTTGCGCAGGTCGCGAAGGTTTCCGAAGGAATGCCAATGGACGTTGAACACTCTAGCCATCCTGACCTCGAAATCTTCCTGTTCGGCCCCCTCGCCGTGCAGGATGGTGCCGGCGGTCTATTCACCCCGAAGAACCAGAAATCCAAAGCTGTGTTGGCGATGTTGGCGCTTGCCCCGCGCGGGTCCAGATCTCGGGTCTGGTTGCGCGACAAATTGTGGAGCGACCGGGGCGAAGATCAGGCATCCGCCAGTTTGCGGCAGGCGCTTTTGGACATCCGCAAATGTTTTGGCGCGGATATGAAGGACATCCTCAGCGCCGACAAATACTCGGTCTCGCTGGACCTGTCGCGCATCCGCGTTGATGCGATCGAGCTGATCAATCAGGTCGAACGGGGCGAGGTATCAACACCTGCGGGACTTGATGCGGTGTCGGAACACTTTCTGGAAGGGTTCGACATATGCGACCCGGAGTTTGAAAGCTGGCTGACATTGGAACGCCAGATCTGGGAACAACGGCTGGCCGATCACGACACGGAAACAGAGGTCGACGCCCGTCCCGAGATTTCGCCCGACGTGCTGGGCCTGTCGCGCGGTTCCAATGGCCGGTCCATGTCTGACCCAAAGATCAACACGCAACTGAACGTGACCAATTCGGTGCAACCCGCGCAGATTGCCAGTTGGGCCATCGGGGTCCAAAGCGGGCCTGCGGGCGATGCCCATGCGGGACTGTTGATCGACAAACTGACCCGCAATCTGCGCGAAATGGGTCGGGTGCCCAGCGTGCGCACCTTTGAAAACCAACCCCTGTCGCAAATGCGCAGCGAATTTGGCCGCGTAGAGATCCCGCTTGTCCTGCGTGTGTCCGAGATCGCGCAAGGCCCATCGGTCCGGTTGGCGGTCGAGCTGCTGACCGGCAAGGATGGCGTGACCGTCTGGTCATCAAGCCAAGCCTTCACACCCGAGGATTTCGCCCAACCCGCCTGCCCTGCCCTGAACGGGCTTGTGTCACATGCGGTGATCCAGATCGGGCGGCATTTGCAAATGCAGGCGACATCGCCGCAGATGGCGGGGGCGGGTCAACTGATCGAATGTATCTATCAGATGTTCGGCCTGTCGGTGAACGAGCTGTCCAGCGCCGAAGACAAGCTGGCGCGCCTTTTGAAGTTGCAACCCAACGCGCAGACCTATGCGTGGATGGCGTTTGCGAAGTCGTTTCAGGTGGGGCAGCGCTTCACCCCTGACGCCGCCGCGCAAATTTCCGAAGCGCAGTATTACGCCACCCGTGCGCTGGAAGAAGACGAGTTTGACCCGCTTGTGTTGTCATTGGCCGCGCATATCCATTCCTACCTGTTCAGCGAATTTGATATGGCCGCGTCGCTGTTCGAACGCGCATTGAAGATCGACCCTGAACAGGCCATCGGCTGGGATCTGTATGCGACGATGAACGCCTATGCCGGCGACACGCGAAAATCGCTGGCGATGGCGTCCTGGGCGCAGCATCTGGGATCGAACACGCCGATCAGCTATTATTTCGACACCACCAAGTGCATTGCCGCCGCATTGGCGGGCGACCACACTGCTGCGATTGCTGCGGGTGAAAAGGCGCTGGTGCAACGACCCAAGTTCAACTCGATCCTGCGCTATCTGATTTCCAGCCACGCCCATCTGGGCAACGTGCAGATGGTGGAAAGCCTGCGCCAGAAACTGGCCGAGATCGAACCCGATTTCTCGACCGAGGTTTTGCGCGGCTCTGGCTATCCGGGGCTGGCCACCGAAGGCGGGCGCCAGTTTCTGCTGGGGCTCAGCAAAGCCGGGTTTGACCAAGATTGAAATAGATAACCGATCGTCCAATGGGGGGAAGACAAGATGAAAGACCGGGCCGACACGACCCACGCATGCGGGTCCATTGCCGAATTTCTGAGCCTGAGCCAGATCACCGTGGGCCCCGCTGGCCTTCAGTTTGACGATGCCACCGACAAGGTCGCCGAAATTTCGGTGCAGCAACGGATGGGGGCTCAAGGGGCTGGTGGCGTCAGCGCCGTGCGCATGGTGTTGAACAAATCCGCCTTCAACAAGTCCGCCCTGAATAAGAATAAAAACAAGAACAAGAACAAGAACAAGAATAAAAACAAAAATAAGAACAAGCTTATGGCCCCCAGCGCCCAAGGCGGCAGCGGGTCTTTGATGCCAACGGACGCCCTGTTGCGCCTGCACCGCGCGGGGGCCAAGGATCAGGACGCGCGTCTGCCTGATGAGTGGACCAACGTGATCCTGCCGCCCCCGCCCGGCCCCGATCACAGCCGGTTGGAAACCCAGCTTCTGCTGGCCATGCAGCGCAACATCGACGAACGCAAACTGCGCATCCCCGATATTTTGCAAGAGGCCACGCTGGACCTGACCGCCTTCACTCGTCCGCTGGGTATTGACGGACTGGCCGGGTTCGAAAGCACCGAGGCGCTGTTTTTAGAGCTGCTGACCGTCACCGAATATGTGGGCCTTTACTACAAGGGCCTCTTTGGGCGGCTGCGCCCCAACCAGGTTGAACCACGCCTGCGCCCGGTGCTGGCAAACCCGGCGCATGAAGCCTATCCCAGCAACCACTCCTTCCAGTGCCACACACTGGCCTTTGCCTTCAACACGATCCTGCCCGAGCATCCCGCCACACAGGTTCTGTCCGAAGCCGCGTTGAATGTGGCGCAGAACCGCGAATGGGCCGGGCTGCATTATCCCAGTGATACCGCCGCAGGTCAGCTTCTGGCCAAACGGTTTGCGCCTTTGTTCGCAGACGCTTTTGCCGACCGCTATCAGGCGGTGCAGCAGGAATGGATTTGAGGGGGACAACGACATGAACAAGACAGTTTCAAAATGCATGGACGCTGCACATGTGGAAGACGGCCCCTATTACTATCTGTGGCACCTCGTGTCGCTGGGGGTGCTGACCCCGGACGCCGCCAGAACCGGCTTTGCCGACACGTTGTGGGACACACTGGCCGCGAAGGCCGACGCGACCCCGTCGACCGTTGTGCTGATCGATGTCGGATGCAGCTTTGCCCATCCCAACCTGAAAGACCGTGTGGATGTTGCGCGGTCGCTCGATTTCACCGGAACGGCCTATGGCGCGCGTCTGGCGACGGGATCGGATGGTGATCAAAAGAACTTTGCCGGGCTTGATGTTGAAAACCTGCACCTCGACGGCCTTTCAGCGGACGAGGTCGTCATCTTTGACGAAGTGGTGCAACACATGACCGACAGCACCGGCGAGCTGCGCCCGCATGGCGATGCGGAAGCCAAGTTTGCCTCGCACGGGACCGCGGTCAGCGGGTTGATCGTGGGCGGACCGGAGCATTGCTGCGATCCGGGTGATGAACCCTCGACCGGGGTGATCCCTTATTTTGGGGTCGATCCGTTCTCCACCCTAATTTCGCTGCGCACCGGGTTTGACAACGACCCGCTGCAATTCATCGCCGCGCTGCTTTACGCATGGAACCAAAAGCCCGACGTGATCGTAATGCCGCGCGGGTTGCCAGACCCCGAAGCGTCGGTCATTGCGCCCAAGGACGATTTCAAGGCGGAGCTGCAAAGCTGGGCCAATCACGAGGCCGCCGACCTGTTGCACCGGATCGAGGTGCTGACCGAAAAGGCGTCGCCCCACGATCCCACCGCACCGCAATTGTCTGAAACCGGCCGTCATCTGTGGCGCGTGGTGCGTGCGCTGTTCGTTGCGATCAGCAAACATGTCCCGATCGTCTGCGCCGCCGGGAACGAGGGCGAAAGCCAGCTTTTGTTCCCCGCCAATCTGGCCAACCGCGAAAACGGCATCATTGCCGTTGGGGCTGTGTCGGGTCAGGGCTATCGGTCAGGCTATGCCAATTATGGTGACGGGCTGACGCTGGTTGCACCGTCCGATGATATGGAGGTGTTCAACCGCCACCAACTGCGCGAAACACCCAAGCGGCTGGAAAAGATCGGCTATCTGAAATCGGCAACAGCAATGACCGTGCCGTATAGCAAGAAGGCGCTGCTCAGCACCGACATCGCCGGAAACTATGGCTATGACAGTGCCGACAACGGTGACATTGACCTTCCGGGCAGCGCGGCCAAAAGCGGGTTCTATACCCAGTTTGGCGGCACCTCGGGGGCATCCGCCCTTGTCGGCGGCGTGGTCGCGCTGGTGCGACGTGCGGAACGGCTGTCCAAAAAGGGAACCGGCCCGCGCGATGGATGCGACCTGAAGGCACTGCTGGTGGAAACCGCACGCCGAGATATGCCGATGATGGGGGCGACCCTGCCGCTCATTTCCGACAGCATGAATGCCAATGACGAGGATGCCGATGCGTTTGGCACTTTCTTTGGTGCGGGTCTGGTGGATGCCAAAGCAGCCGTTACCGCCGCGCTGAACTAACGCCACCGCCTGTCCAACCGACCGTCGGGCCCTGCCCGGCGGTTTTTTCTTGCGCAGATCCCACCGAATTCACGCAGAACCATCCCTTTTTCCATCTTAATAACGCAACATTCACGCCGCCCTTTCGTCACGATGATGCCCCTAGGTCATATTAGACTGGCGTTCTGAGTTGCCAGTTTGGTGAAAGCCATTTTCATCACCTGTTCCTTTCCAAACCCCAGGCTGGTTTCTCAGATCGCACCATGACCAAGGATGAGACTACCGCAGAGCTACCTTTGATGAACCTCAACGTATCACTGCACCAAAAACCGAACTGATTGCCAAAGGGGATGACCATGCAAAAACTAGACCCGAAGCTGAAAGACCGGATGGAAAGCTTTTCCAGAAACTCGCATCCTGTGCTGATTTCCTGCACCGAAGACAGCACACCGTTGCTGGACCATCTGAACAAAAATGGTGTGATGGTTGATGACAACCTGATCGAGATTCAATTGCTTGTGGCCGATCTGACATCGCACCAAATCGAAGATATTCTGCGCCATGACACGGTGACAAAAATTGCATTGGACGACGACGCTAGCGTGGTCCTGTGATCTGCGTTGCGGGGGTGTAGCCGGCAATGCCGGTGCCGGGTGGCCGCTCTGCGCAGATCAAAAACGGGTCGGTTTCTCCCGCCGGCCCGTTTATCTTTTTGGCACGACAACCTGCGTTCAGACTTACTCGCCCAGCCCAAGGCGCGGCTTCAAAGCGTCCAGCCCATCCGTCAGATCACCCAGCGCACCGGCGTCGCGCATATGCGCCCGCAGCGTTGCGTTCAGCCCGCCCTCGGTCCCCAGACAGCGATGGTCGAGCACGCTTGCTAGGCATTCGCGGCTGAAGTTTTCGATGACGGACAGGATGTCGAACCTTCAGCCGTCAGAGAGAGCATCTGATACAAAGCCCAACGAAAACCTCTGGCTTGGTCGCTGCGGGATCGCCATAGGTACTCTGTTCCCGATCGCAGGCTTGCGTCGGCCCCGTTTACGGACGGTTAACCCTTGTTCGCGGTAGAGCCGATACAGTTTCTTCCAATTTGCTTCCCCGCCCTCGCGCCTCAACTGAGTGTGCAGCCGCCAAACTCCCACTTGTGGAGCGGCATTTCATGTAACTATACTCTCAGCCTGTCCTGTGACAAAGTTGGTACGCAATACCGGTGCAGTATTATCGGGGCAGAACAGAAATGTACCCCAAATTTCGAGTAGGAGACCACAATTGGGGATTTCAACAGTAAAAAATATATGGAAAAATCGGATTTTGATGAAGAAGAAAGTTCTGGTTGTCGGAACTTTCCGCTCGGGTACAAACCTCGCCGCGCACATGCTTAACGAGTACTATCACTCTGACGCGGTGTTTTCGGAATGGTTCTGGAAACACGGAGTGCCACCGACGCAGATCAAATGCCCTCTTCCAAAACAAGTGCATATACTTGTCTTATCGAAGGATCCATTGAAATTAAACGCCTCGCTATACAGGTTTTGGTTGGAAAAGCGACCCGAATTGGATGCCGGGGACAATATCTCTGAGTTTATTCGGCGTCGTTTCATTGTCTATGACAACACGGGCGGGAATGTGCGGCCCAGATATTACTATTCATCTCCCACCGAATATTGGAACCAGTTTTACTATTCGTGGCTCAACTGGCCAGAGGTTCAGGGTCGGGTTCATTTCCTACGCTTGTCCGACATGCTAGTAGACCCGGGGCAGCACCTTGGCAAGTTTGCGCAGGCTGCGGGTCTGAAGCAGGTAGATCCGGGCACAGTAATGCTGCCAACCCGCCCGATTGGGCCAACACCAGAAGCCAACAAGCGCGATGAATGCTTCAATCTCAAACCGGGCGACACGGAATGGATCACGCAACACACCGACTCCGAGATCGCCAAAGCACTTGGGTATGATCTATCTGTCTGATTGACGTCTTTGGCGATTGTTGCAAATGCCGTCGGCATAGATTTGCAAGCCAAACCGCTGAAATTTATCCACTGTTGTGCGTTGTCCGACCTAAAAAAGTCGAACAGATTATTCAGATGACCAAGGAACTGGCGAGAAGGCGGCAGACCTTTGCAAATGTTGCGGTATCAGTCAGGCGTCAGGTGAGCAACTTTACACTATCCTTCGAACCACAGAACTTATGAGATGTTTCGCTTTCGACTGTAACACCATAACGTTTGACGAGCCGATACAATGAAACAACTCGGGGCGGCGCCACAGGCAATCTGCGAAGATAGTCTCTTCGTCGTGGCCATAAGCCATCCCTTTTGCGCGGTTTGCAGCCTCGGAAAACTCGGCCTCCACATCGCGCCAAACTGGTGCATTGGCCGACAGGAAGCTCGCGTTGAGCGGCAGCAGAGCACCATAATATCTCATTGCATTGCCATAGTGGGACAGCCGGTCACATGGCAACTCCAACTGTTGAAACGCCTTAACGTTTCTGTGACGCTTGAAGCGCGACAACGAGGCATCCACCCAAGCCACTGGGCGTTCCTCGTCTTCGGACTGCGCAAGGGTCGAGGTTAGAAACACTTTGCTCAGCCAAATCGATAGCATGGCACAAAAAACCTCCTCGCCACTTCCGCGGAAGTCCCGCCAGTAATGGACAACCCCTTTTTCTGCATTGTATTCAGGCGGTTTCGCAAAGCTATCCAACGACATACGTCGACAGGCTTCCACCATATTCTGAGCTAGACCATATGCTGGCAAATCGGCGATTGTCAGAAACCTCTCTTTCAGATGGATGTTCCGCGCGGCACACAATTCCCTAACATGGGCCATTTCTGGCTCATCACCGCTGTAGAATACGAGGTCGTGGCCGCGGATCATATCGAGGGTCCCGGGCAAGTAGGTGTGGTAATGGCTCTTGGATCGCTTCATGTTGCCGGCGAGCAACCAGTAACCGGAGCAGTATAGTCGCCTTTTGGCCTCTAACTTGGTCTTCGCTTTTGTCGATCCCTGACCCATCGCGCTTCTCCTTTAGCATTCTGCTGGACACACCAGCTTAGTAGTAGCAAACGGCCCTCAAAGCCCCCTACCGAAGTCAATTGCGTGCTCTTGGCAGGTCTGACCGTTCCCCTCAAGCAGGCGTCTTCCAAACTCATAGATAGCAAGAGACCGACCGCGCGTCTCTAGCATCTCAGTTATCGGATCGCTAAGTGTGAGGGGCTCAAGGGTGAACTTCCTAGCACGGTACTTGAATCTCGTACCGATTTTGACTTCGCGCGCCTCATCTACCGGGTAGGTCTGGATGTACCTGTTCCGCGGCACCTAGAATATCCGCGCACAGGCCCGCGCCACGCAGCCGGTTTTCGTTCTAGCTTCATCAAACGGAAAGAGATTAGGCGTTTTACGCCAGTCAACAAGGTCACTGGGAGGAGTTTCGGCGGTCAGGGCGCTAGCAGCACGAAATTCCATATCCGGGAAAATCGAGTTTTCCTTTTGGGTGCGCGAGATCGCGCCGGAAGATTCTGACGCCCCGCCCGGACCCAGCCAATCAGACAGGCTTCACCGCTCTTGCCGCTGTGTTGTTGTCGACCACCAGAAAGTCGTTCGCCAATCGTTTCATTTCAACCTCGAATGAGCTGAATACACCGAAGAAGTGACGCAGCATGTGGAAGTGTTCTTCCTTCAATTGTCCCAAAAAGCTTTCATGCTCTCGGCAAACCGAATAGTCGAGGCCATGTGGAACCTTCTTTGGTTTCGCCTTCTGCATAGACATGTTCAAAAACCTGAACACTGCCAAACTGACGATATCTTTTAAATACTTTCAAGTTACGCGACCACAACCATTCTATTATTTAGCTGGCCGGGATTACCGTAAGTGACGCCACACTCACACAGCCTATTTGCAGCATTTTGTCCCAGTGTCATAGTGCAAGGGCGTTCTGAAGAACCGACCTGGGCTAAGACATTTCATTACCAGTTCCTTTGCAAGCCAAGGCCAGATTTTCGGCGCGCGCCAAAGACAAAGCCCAGTTCACCAAACGACAACCCGTTTCCAATTCGGATCACGGTGCTTTTGCGTTGAAGACAAAAAGGGTTCACCATCGATCTTTTAGCCGTCAATTAGCGCCTTGGCCGGATCGCCTGTCCCGGGCCAACCACCAGCAACTGAATATCGATCCCCGTATCCTGCCTGATCTGCGGCAAAAGAATGCCTGACAAGCCCGAATTGTGGAGCGAGGTGGCGACGGAAAGTTCATTTCATCGGCCCAGGCAACCCCTGACATAAGGGTGGCAACCAAGACCGACAGAATGCGTTTCATTCGACGATTTCTCCTTTTAGGAAAGTACGGTCCCGGATCGGCGCAAGGTTAGAAACGCCCCCAAGGGCAACGCGGTGGTTGGCGAGATGACAAACGCCGTCAGCATCAACTGCAGCGACTGCAATGTGATCTCAACCAAGTCAACATCCAATGTGACCGGCAGGCAGAATGCTAGCGTTAAGCCGTTCCACAGATCAGCCGTCGTGCCTCGTGTGGGCTTTCAGTAGCGGGCCGATCCGATTGGTTCACCAGTGTACCAATTATGCACAAGCGGCTCGGGTTTACCGCGCCCGAAACCTCGCCTTGAGGTTTAAAACGACACGAGGAGGGTTTCTGCCTGTGTTCCGTCGGCTTACTCGCCCAGCCCAAGGCGCGGCTTCAAAGCGTCCAGCCCATCCGTCAGATCACCCAGCGCACCGGCGTCGCGCATATGCGCCCGCAGCGTTGCGTTCAGCCCGCCCTCGGTCCCCAAGCTGTCCAACAGATCGGCAAATGATGTTTCGGGATTTTCAGCCATACTGCGCAAGAACCCCGCGAAAACGGTTGCAACAAATTGCTCGGCCGCTTTTGGGTCGCCGGTCATGTTTGCCAGCCACGCCGCGCCTTCGCGCATCTGATCAAGGATCGGGGACGCCAGCGCCGAGGCCCCGAAATGGGCGTTCAACGCGACTTCATCCCGGCACGGAATAATCACATCAGTTTCGCCAAAAAGCGCGCGCAACGCCGCGCTGTCGGGATAGACCGGCAAAGCCGAGCCGCCCACTGCAACCGACGGCAGGGGAATAGAGATTGCGATCTCTGTCGCCGGGGCGCAGAGCGTTTGCAGATCCGCCACCGACACATCCACCATCACCGAAATCACGCTGTGATCTGCGCGGAAGGGCAGGCTTGGCAGCTCATCGCGTGCGATGTCCGCCAGCAGGCGCAGAAAGACGATATCACTTTCAGCAACGACCTGATCATTGGGCGCGACCATCACGTCAGTAAACCGCGCCGCCAAGGACGCCGCCATGGCCTCGTTGCGCTCTGACACCATGATCTGATGCCCGCGCCCGGTCAGGCCGGTCACCATCGCCGACGCGATCTTTCCGGTGCCGATAAACCCAATGCGTGCCATTGTCGTCCTTTCTAAGCCGAAGCCTCCCTTGCGATCATCCGCGCCACGTCCAGCATCCGGTGCGAAAATCCCCATTCGTTGTCATACCAGCCAAAGACCCGCAAAAGTCCGCCCGCAGAAACCGAGGTCTCGGGGCCCGAAATCACAAGGCTTTCCGGCCGCATCCGCAGATCGCTGGACACCAGGGGTTCTTCGGTCCAACCCAGAACATGGCCCGTGGCCGCGGCCTTCAGGATCGCGCGCGCCTCATCCACGGACACTTCGGTCTTGGTGCGCACGGTCAGATCAATGGCCGACACGCTGGCGGTTGGGACGCGGATCGCGCGGGCCTCGACGCGGTGCGCCAGATGCGGCAACACCTCGCCCACCAGATCGCGCGCGCTGGTGGTCGTCGGCACCATCGACAACGCCGCCGCACGGGATCGCGCCGGGTCCGCCCGCGGTTTGTCGACGGTTGGCTGGCTGCCTGTGTAACAATGCACCGTGGTCATATGCCCGCCGATCACGCCCAGCTTGTCATCGAGCACCTTCAGCAGCGGCGCCAATGCGTTGGTGGTGCAGGACGCATTCGACACGATCTTTTGCCCGGCCAGCTTATCGTCATTGGCCCCCAGAACAATCGTCACATCCGCTTCGTCCGACGGGCCCGAGATCAGAACCTTGCGCGCACCGGCCTGCAAGCCACGTTCCGCCACTGCGCGTTTGCCTGCCATACCGGTGCATTCCAACACCACATCCACGTCAGACAAATCCATCGAACTGATATCAGAGGACCCATGAAATGGGATTGCGCGCCCATCAATGATCAACGCGCCCGAACCGGTATCGACCTGCCCGGCATAGGGCCCAAAAACGCTGTCGTATTTGAAAAGATAGGCGCAGGTGTCCAAAGATTCGATGTCATTGATAAACGCGACCTCGAACCCTGACGGGTCTGCCGCCAGAATGCGCAGAATGGATCGGCCAATGCGGCCAAACCCGTTCAAACCAATGCGGATTTTGTCCTGTGTCATCGGGTCCCCTTTCGCGCAACGTCGTTTGCCCACAGAAGGGGATTTGACCAAAAGGTTCAAGAGGTGATGACAGACGCTCACGATTCCGTTTGGCGGATGGACGAAGTGGGCCAAGTCGGTCCACATATCGAAACGGATGTCGCCCACGCGACGAACTGCGAAAGGTTAGCCTGTGCTTGATGCCTATGCCCGTAAACTGATTGATCCGCCGCTGGACACGCTGGGGCGTGGATTGGCCCGGTTGGGCGTTGCCGCGAATGCGGTGACGTTGGTCGGGTTGGCTTTTGGGCTGGCCGCAGCAGGTGCAATTGCCGGCGGCGCATTTATGCTCGGGTTGGGCCTGATCCTGACCTCGCGCCTTGCCGATGGGTTGGATGGTGCGGTCGCCCGCGCGACCCGAAAAAGCGATTTCGGCGGCTATCTTGATATCGCGTCGGATTTTCTGTTCTACGGTGCCGTACCCTTTGGCTTTATCCTGTACGATCCCGCCGCCAACGGGATCGCGGGTGCTTTTCTGCTTTTGTCCTTCTACGTGAATGGCGCCAGTTTTCTGGGCTATGCGATCGTCGCCGCCAAGAAAGGCATGCAAACCCGCGCCCAAGGGGTGAAGTCGCTCTATTACTCCAACGGCTTGCTGGAAGGCACGGAAACCATCGCCTTCTTCATCCTTCTGTGCGTTGTCCCGACCTATTTCATGCCGCTCGCCTTTGCGTTCGGCACCCTCTGTTTTGCCACGGCCTTTTTACGCGTCTGGGGCGCGTATCAGGCCTTTGGCCAAGTATCATCCGACCAACAGGAGACCTAATGCAACACCTCGCTTTTGCCGCCAGCTTGCTGGCCTCGACCTTTGTGCCACTTGCGGCAATCTCAGACCCTGATCCTGCCAATTGGGATGCCGTTGTCGCCGAGGCGAACGGCCAAACCGTTTATTGGAACGCATGGGGCGGGTCGCCCACCACCAACGCGTTCATCGAATGGGCGGGGGATCAGGTGAAAGACCGCTATGGCGTAACACTTGAGCATGTGAAGCTGACTGACACCGCCGACGCCGTCACCCGCGTGTTGTCTGAAATGCAGGCCGGTCAGGATGATGACGGCGCGATCGACATGATCTGGATTAACGGCGCCAACTTCGCCTCGATGAAAGAAGCTGGGTTGCTGTTTGGACCCTTCGCCGAACATCTGCCCAACTGGCAATATGTTGATGCAGAGGGCAAAACCGTGCGCACTGACTTCACCGTCCCTGTCGAAGGCTATGAAGCCCCATGGGCGATGGCACAGGTCGTGTTCATGTATGACACGGCGGACATCCCCGCCCCCCTGCCCTCGGCCGCCGCGATCCTTGAATGGACCAAGGCCAATCCGGGCCGCTTCACCTATCCACAGCCGCCCGATTTTCTGGGCACCACGTTCCTGAAGCAGATGCTGGTCGAGCTGGCCGATGACCCCGCCGCGCTTGCCGCCCCGGTCTCCGACGACAGCTACGCGACCGTCACCGCGCCGCTGTGGGGTTTTCTGGAAGAGCTGACCCCGACCCTCTGGCGCGAGGGCCGTGCCTATCCCGCCAACGGTCCGCGCCAGATCCAGCTGATCAATGATGGCGAGGTTGATCTGGCGATCAGCTTCTCGCCGTCCGAAGCCTCGACCGCGATCGCCAACTACGAACTGCCCGACACCGTGCGCACCTTCGTGCTGGACAAAGGCACCATTGGCAACGCCTCCTTCGTGGCGATCCCGTATAACTCCGGGTCCAAAGCCGGTGCGATGGTACTGGCCGACTTCCTGATGTCGCCCGAAGCGCAAGCCAACGCCCAAGACCCCGAGGTTCTGGGCTATGGCACCGTGCTGAACATGAACGCCCTGCCGGACGACGACCGCGCCCGGTTTGACGCGCTTGAGCTTGGCATCGCCACACTGTCCCCCGCCGAGCTTGGTCGCGTGCAGGACGAGCCGCACCCAAGCTGGATGACCCGCATCGCTGATGACTGGCAGTCCCGCTACGGCGTGCAATAGACCCTGAATATGGTCCGGTTGCGCAGACGAACCCGCCTGCCTCTGTTCCCCGTGCTCACCGTTTTGGTGTTGCTGGGGCCGGTGGCGGCGGGGGTATGGGGCACGGTGCTGCCCGCCTTTGGGCATCTGCAAGCCGCGGGCCAATCCGGCCCATCGCTCGACCCGTTTCGCGCGTTGTTCGATTGGCCGGGGTTCGGCCCGGCGGTGCGGTTGTCGGTGGTGACGGGCCTTGCCGCCGCGATCCTATCGCTGGCGATCACCGCGCTGATCCTTGCCGGTTGGGCGGGCACGCGCGGGTTTCGTATCCTTGAACGCCTGCTGTCGCCCTTCCTGTCTGTCCCCCACGCCGCGGCCGCCTTTGGCCTGGCTTTCCTGATCGCACCGTCGGGCTGGATTGCACGCCTGTTCTCGCCATGGCTCACGGGTTGGGAACGCCCGCCGGACCTGTTGATCCTGAACGACCCATGGGGCTTGTCTCTGATCGCCGGACTGGTGATGAAAGAGGTGCCGTTCCTGCTTCTCATGTCCATTGCGGCCTTGGGCCAGATCGACGGCCGCCGCCGCATGGCGTTAAGCCAAAGCATGGGCTACGGGCGCATCTCGGCATGGATGTTCGCGATCTTCCCGGCAGTCTATGCCCGCATCCGCCTACCCGTGCTGGTGGTCCTGACATGGTCGATGTCCGTGGTTGATGTGGCGGTGATCCTTGGGCCGTCGACGCCCCCGACCCTGTCGGTGCAAATCGTGCGTTGGATGTCGGACCCCGACATCGCCTTCCGCCTGCAAGCCGCCGCCGCCGCTTTGGTGCAACTGGCGCTGGTTGTCGGTGCGGTGGGGCTTTGGTTCCTAGGCGAGAAGCTGATCGCGCGCACGGCCTGCGCGCAGATCGAAGCGGGCCGTCGCGGACAACACGACCAGCCCTTGCGCGTCGTTGGCTTCACCCTTGGCACCGCCATTTCATTCGCGCTTCTGTTGGGTCTTCTTGGGCTTGGGGTTTGGTCCGTCGCAGGCTTCTGGACCTTCCCCGACATCCTGCCCGACCAGTTCACCGCGCGCAGCTGGATGCGCCACCGCGCAGGTAGTCTGGACGCGCTTGGTGAAACTGCCCTGATCGCGGCACTCGCTGTCACCATCGGCATGCTTCTGACCGTGGGCTGCCTTGAGACCGAGGAGCGTCGTAACCTACGCCTGACCGAACGCGGCATGTGGCTGATCTATCTGCCTCTGATCGTGCCGCAAACCGCCTTCCTGCCGGGGCTTCAGACCCTGTTTCTGAACTTTGGTCTCGACATGGGCCGCGCACCTGTCGCCTTCGCGCATCTGGTCTTCGTCCTGCCCTATCTGCGCCTGTCGCTGGAGGGGCCGTGGAAGACTTGGGACCGTCGCCAAGCCACTGTTGCCGCAGCCCTTGGCGCCAGCCCGAACCGCGTGCTCTGGCGTATCCGTCTGCCGATGCTGCTGGCCCCACTGCTGACCGCCATTGCGGTTGGGGTCGCGGTCTCTGTCGGGCAATACCTGCCCACGCTGTTGATCGGTGGGGGCCGGATCGAGACGCTGACCACTGAAGCCGTCGCGCTGGCCTCGGGCGGGGATCGTCGCGCGATTGGCGTCTTCGGTCTGATGCAGACCGCGGCGGCACTTGTGCCCTTTGCTCTGGCCTTGGCGCTGCCCGCCCTGATATGGCGCAACCGAAAGGGGCTTTTGAATGGCTGACGGGCTGCATCTGGACCGGGTAGAAATCACCCAAGGCGGCAAGCGCCTGATATCCGTCGACACCCATGTCGCCCCCGGCGCGGTGCTGACGATCATGGGGCCAAGCGGCGTGGGAAAATCCACGCTTCTGTCGGCCATCATAGGCACGCTGGACCGAGACTTTACGCTCGCGGGCCACATCCGCCTGATGGGCCGCGACCTGACCCCCCTGCCCCCGGACGAGCGCTGCGTCGGCATCCTGTTTCAGGACGCGCTGTTGTTTCCGCATCTGAATGTCGGGGCCAACCTTGCCTTCGGCCTGGCCCAGGGCGGGACCCGGACCGAGCGCCGCGCCAAGATCGACGCCGCTCTGGCCGAGGTTGGGCTGGACGGCTTTGCCGACCGTGACCCCGCCACCCTGTCCGGCGGGCAACGCGCGCGGGTGGCGCTGATGCGGATGCTGTTGTCAGAGCCCCACGCATTGCTGCTGGACGAGCCATTTTCAGGTTTGGATGCGGAACTGCGCGGGCAGGTGCGGCAACTGGTCTTTGACCATGCAAAGGCACGGGCTTTGCCGGTGCTGCTCGTGACCCATGATCGAGAGGACGCCGAGGCGGCGGGTGGCGCAGTTATTACACTGGGCTAGACCCTATTGCCGCTCCAGCACCCGGTTCTCCAGCCGATACGCATCAGGCGCAATCTCGGCGCGGAACTCGGGATCATGGCTGACCAGCAGGATGGCCTGATCGACTCCCTTCAAGATACCGACCAAGCGGGCATAGTTGTCCGGGTCCAGCGCATTGGTCGGCTCGTCCAGAATCAACACCTCCGGCTCCATCGCCAGCACCGTCGCCAGTGTCACCAGACGCTTCTCGCCACCTGACAGTTTGTGGGTCACGCGGTCGCGCAGATGGGTCAGGTTAAGCCGCGCCAGAATGTCATCGACAACCGCCACCGCCTCGTCACGTGTCTTGCCCAGATTAAGCGGTCCGAAGGCGATATCCTCGGCCACCGTCGGGCAAAACAACTGGTCATCTGCATCTTGGAACACAAGGCCAACGCGGCGGCGCAGCTCGTGAAAATCCGCCTCGGCCACACGCGGCTTGCCAAAGGCCGTGATGGTGCCCTGTGTGGGATGTAGCAGCCCCATGATGATCTTCAGAAGCGTGGATTTTCCCGCACCGTTCGGGCCGATCAGGGACACACGTTCGCCGGGACGAAGCCGCATCGAAGCCCCCTCCAGCACCGGGTCCAGCCCGGGATAGGCAAAGTGGATGTCCGACAGCTCAATGCACGGCATATGCGACCTCGGCCCAGACAAGGGCCGCAAGGGCTGTGCACAGCGCGGCGGCAAACAGCAGGTCCGCGCGGGTCAGGCGGAATTCATCCAGCAGCACGATGCGGCCCGAAAAGCCCCGGCATTTCATCGCCGCCAGAATACGCTCGGACCGTTCGATGGCGCGCACCAGCATCATCCCAACCAGATAGCCATAGCTGCGATAGGTGTGCCAGTTGGTGCCGGGTCGAAACCCGCGCAGCTTCATCGAGGTTCTGAGCCGCAGATATTCTTCGCGCAGCACATCGATATATCGGATCGTGAACATCATCAGATGCACCAGCCGTTCGGGCGTTTTCAGCGCAAACAGCGCATGTCCCATCGTCACCGGCTCCATCGAGCCGACCATGGTCATCACCGCCAGAATAACCGCATTGGCCGTCAGGCCAATCTCGACAGCCCGCCACAGACCTTCCCAACTGGCCGAAACGCCCCACACTGTGAACATCGGCGTGCCGGGCATGGTGAACGGCAACAGCACCAGCATGAAGATGATGAATGTGTCCATCATCGCCATGCGCCGCAACGTTTTCTGAAACGGCAGGCCCGAGATGGCCAACAACCACATCGACAGCACCATCGCGCCGGACAGCACGCGCAGATCAGACAGTCCAACAATGGTGACCGCGCAGATCACCGTGACCACGATGCGCATGCGGGGATCAAGCGTGGTGATGGCAGACCGAAACCCGCCAAACCCGGAAATCGCCTTGTCATCTCCGGTCAGAACATAGGTCATTTCTGGGCCTCCAGTTTACGGCGCGCAGCAATATAGAAGCCCAGACCGAACAGCCCAAAAATATAGCCCAACCCGCCCAGAACGGACTGGAAATTCGACTTGTTCTTGAAGGCTGTCAGTTCCTGGCGGATCGGGCGCAATTCGTCGCGCAGCATGGTCGCTATCTCGGCGCGGGTAACGTCCGATATTCCGGCAGTCTGCGCCATGGTGTCGGGCGCGCCGGACAGAACCGAGGCCCCGGCGCTGTCAGTGGCGGCCGTTTGACCAAGGATGGCCGCGACATCTGCCGCGCTCATCATGGTTTCGGCCACATGCCCTGCCCCAAGATCACCGCGAAAGATATGCGTGACGGGCTGGCTTGGGGTGAACAGAAAGAACCCGTCCGCGTCGGTGCGCGTTTCGCCAAGCTTGTTGCCCGCCTCGTCAAAGACCTCAACCACCAGATCGGCGGCCATTTCGCCGCTGGACAGGCCAATCTCGCCCTCGATCGCATCGCCGGACGGAAAGACCGCGGCAATCACGTTATGCGCCATGGCAGGCAGCGGTGTCATAAACACCAGCAACAGAAGCACAGACCGGATCATGCCAATCGTCCTTTCGACACAAGGAACAACTCAGGCTTCACCCGGCGGGCCAGGAAAATAGCAGCACCGGTCAGCAAGGCTTCGACCACCATCACCGGAATATGGGCGATGAACACCAGTTTCGCGGCCGCTGTGAACTCGTCCCCGGACAGCATCAGCGAAAAGGCCACGGCCAAAGTGGTGACCGCAATGGCAAAGCCGCCGCCGATCCCGCCCCAGATCGCGCCCTGCATGGGCGATCCGCGCGACACCAGCGGGCGAAACAGCAGGCCCGCCAAGACGGCGGGTCCCGCGATATTCACCGCGTTCACGCCCAGCACAGTCAACCCGCCAAAGCCAAAGAACACCGCTTGCAACAACAGCCCCACAAACAGCGCCGGAAACGCCGCCCAGCCCAGCACCAGCCCCGCCAATCCGTTCAGGATCAGATGGACCGAGCTTGGACCGATGGGCACATGGATCAGCGAGGCGACAAAGAAGCTGGCCGACAACACCCCTGCCACCGGGATGCGTTCCAACGGCAAGTGTTTCAGGCCTATCGCGATGCCACCGACCGCCGCAATCGCGCCGCCGATCACCACCGGGTTCGCCAGGGCGCCGTCTACGATATGCATGACAACCCCCTCACTTCAGGTCCTCGGCGCGGATCCAGATCACCGCATCCTGTGACAGCTCTTTGCCTTCGTGTTCCGTGACCGGACCAGACCCTAACGCGGCGAAACCCCAGTAGCCCGCTTTGGGAATGCCGAAGGTGAAGACACCGTTGTCATCCGCAATCGCAACCACCGCCCCGCCCGGCATGGGGTGTGCTGTTGGATCAGAGGTCGAAAAGAACTCTAGGTTAGGTTCGGCCGCCATATATTCAACTTCGATCTCGGCCCCGGGCACAGGCTGACCATCCGCCAACACCTGACCCGAAAAAGTCGAGCCAACAATCACGTTGTAAGGCTTGTTCAGCGGCAGGATTTCGGTGGGCAACCCGACCGGTTGATCCCAGTCGGTGGGCAACGTGTTGCGGTTCAGAACGACCTTGGCGATCTGCTGGATAAAGATATCCTCGCTTTGCTCGTAATACGGCGCAGGCACAGTCACCACGACATAGTCGCCCGAGCGTTTGACGGGGACAGTGGCACGATACGCCGCGGCCTCGTTCGTGGCCCCCTTGAACCGCGCAGGCTCCAGCCGATCTGACAGATCAACCTTGTCGCCATTATGCACCATGAAAAACTCGAGCGGTTGACCCATGTCCATAACATGGCCGTTCTCAAACGGGTGCCAGAATATCAGACCCATGGGCACGTCGCCCGGGCGGTCAATCATCGCCTCTTCGGTATAGTTCAGCTGGAAATGCGCAGACGCAGTGACCGGCAAGGCTAAGGCCAAAATGGTGGCCAGAAGGTTCAGTTTCATGTCGTCCTCTTTGGGTTGGCGGGCGGGTGCCTGCACAAAAGAAGGAACAACGGGGACAATGGCTCGGGAAGGTCTGGTGACCGCCGGGCCAGACGCGCACCCCGGCGTCCGGTAGGATATGGGCAAATGCCCAGCGTCCGGCAGGTCTCCTGACTCGCGGGTCTTCGCTTGGCTGGCCTTCCCGGGGCAAACCCCAGTGGCAAATTCAGCTTCGCTCGCCGCTCACAGTTGCGGGGGCAGTTACGGGTTTGGCGCCTAATGGCTACACCTCACCGTATTCCCTATTACTACCGTGGTGCCTCTGCACACACGGAACCGATCGCATAACTTCCATGTCAGAAACGCGGGGGCCGAGTCAAGCGGATGCAAAGCGTTGCCAGCGGATCAGCTACGACACGTTCTGTCGCAATCAAGCGAGTTGCCGCACTCTTTGTTCAGTACAGCTTTGCGCATCTGCGAATGTTGATTCACAGAAAAATTTAGCGATTACCAAATGCCGCAGTACAACAAGATCGTTTACAATATCGCCACCGGGGATGCCACTTACCCACATAGCGGCAATTTCACCATACGGGTCGCCGGAAAAATCACGGTCGACGATTCCAACGGCGCCGGTGACGCCGTTTTTGGCGATCTAACCCATACAGGTGGTTTCGACGCTGCCGAACAGGATGTCGTCGCCTCAACCGTTGCCGGAATAGACATCGGTGATACCGTTGATCTTCGTTATAAATATACCATCACCGGCTCGGATGGATCGAGCGGGACTGTCTATTTTATTGCGACCAACGGCACTGCTGATTATGGCCGGCTGATGTTGTCCAACTTCCCGTTGCGGACTGGCGTCACCTATACATTTCGCACATTCAATACCGATGGTGCCACGGCTTACGCCAATCTCGTTCCGTGTTTCACAAGCGGAACTTTTATCGCAGCTGCCGATGGCGACCGGTTGATTGACGACCTGAAGCCGGGCGATCTGATCAAAACACGTGATCACGGTTTGCAGCCCTTGCGCTGGATCGGTCGGCGCACTGTCCTTGCTAAGGGAAAGAACGCACCGATCCTTATCAAGAAGGGCGTGTTGGGAGATCACGATGACTTGGTTGTGTCGCAGAACCACCGAATGTTGATCGTTGCCGCCGCCGCAGATTTGTATTTCGGCACGCCAGAGGTTTTGGTCGCTGCAAAGCACCATTTGGCAAACAAAGGCGTCAGCCTGCAGGAAAATGGGACTGTCACTTATTTCCATCTACTGTTTGACCAACACCAGATCATCACGGCGAATGGCGCCCAAAGCGAAAGCTTTTTCCCGGGCGAAAATGCGTTGAATGCATTGGAGCACGACGTGCGCCAAGGGGTATTGGCGCTGTTTCCCGAATTGGCAGCGTTCGACACATCAACGGCCTGGAGATCGGCCCGCCCGGTCCTGAACCGTAAAGAAGCCGCCGTTCTGAACCTGCATTTATTCTGACTACCAGCGCGTTAATTTCGGGCTCAGCGCGTGACATAGGAATGCTGGCATGCCTTGCTGGCTGATTGCTCGCGGGGGAAACCTCGTCTAACCACACCCATGAGGCCACTCTAACCTATTGAATTTTTTATATTTTTCTAAGCCCTTTTTGCTCAGCCTCGCGATATGTGGATACGTCACTGGAAACACGCCGCACCAACCGTCGACACGCAACACCAGCCCGCCGGGAATGATTACCGCGCCAGACGCGAATTCGGCTTGATGAGTGTCGTGTTATAAAGCTGGTCTCACTTTCCCCGTCGCTTGGCGATGTGGTGAAAAAGACCGAATACCGCCGCGAAGGTCGCGATAGCTGCGAGGATTTTCCACTCCACCCGTCCAACCTTACCAACAAAGGCTTCGATGGCCGTACCGATCGCGCCGCGGTTTCTTGACCCCGTCCGTGCCGCGATACTAGCTTGGGCAATCTCTTTGACGCAAGCACACACAGTGGCCACAAGGTATTCTCGGGTCGGGGTGTTTTCAAACGATCTGGGCCGTCCAACTGGCAGGACAATCGCACCTTTAGGGGTCGACAGTCGCGGTTTTCTGGTGACGGATGCGGGTCCGCCAGTGCCATACAGTGTCGCGTCCCTAGATAACGAGGTCATGCATGTCCATCCCCCCTGCCCCCGCCATACTGGCCGCGCGCAATGCGGTGATCGCGATGTTCGTTCTGAACGGCACGCTGTTTGGCCTTTGGGCGTCGCGCATTCCGACCGTCTCGGCGAAATTGTCGCTGGATCCCGGCGCGTTGGGCATGTTGTTGTTGCTGATGGGCGGCGGTGCGATTGCTGCCTTTCCGCTGGCCGGGCGTTGGGTTGACCGGCACGGTGCGGCGACCACAACCGTCTGGGTCGCATTCCTCCACGCCCTGTCGATCCTTGGCATCGGGCTGGCACCAAACCTCGCATCGCTTGCCGTTGCATTGGCCTTCTTCGGGGCCACCCATGGCGCGATGGATGTGGCCATGAACAGCTGGGCGGGCGCGGTTGAGCGCCACCTGCCCCGCCCGATGATGTCGCGCTTTCACGCCTCGTGGTCGGTGGGCGCAGGGATCGGTGCCGCGTCTGGCTTTGTTGCGATCAAGCTTGGCTTGCCGGTGCTGGCGCACGGTGCGCTTGTGATCGGCGTTGTGGCAGCCATCAGCCTTTGGTTGGCAGTTAGGCCCTCCAGATCGCCGCTATGGGCTCCTGAACCGGCCTCCAGCGCCGCTCACGCGCCATTGTTCACCCTTCCAAAGGGTCCGATGGTGCTGGTCGGGCTGCTAGCCATGTGCGCGTCCCTTGGTGAAGGGGCCATGGCGGACTGGGGGGCGATCTTTCTGATAACCACCACCGGCGTGACCGAAGCCTCGGCGGCGGTTGGATATGCCGTGTTTTCGGTGGCAATGGTCATCATGCGTCTGGGCGGTGATCGCGTTACCCACAGGTTTGGTCCGGTTAAAACCGCGCGGCTGGCGGGGGCCACGGCCGCTTTGGGGGCGGGTCTGGCCGTCGGCATTGCCACCTATCCTGCGGCATTGCTTGGCTTTGCATTGATGGGGGTCGGCTATGCGGTGATCATGCCGCTGGCTTTCAGCCGCGCCACCAGCGACCCGGTTCTGTCCCCCGGCAAAGCGGTCGCCAGTCTGGCCACGCTTGGCTACGGAGGGCTGTTGCTGGGGCCACCGGTGATCGGCTTCATCGCGCAGGTCAGTTCTCTGCGGGTCAGTTTTGCATTCCTGCTGGCGCTGGCGATTTTGATGGCCGTTTTGGCCCCTGCCCTGTCGCGCCAGGACTGAAAACCCAAAGTTTTCGCGCCCAATACGGTTTTCGGGGGCAATCATCGCCTAAAATATTGTTTTATTTATGAAATCATCAAAGTGAAGGGCAATTCCCCGAAACCCCGGGCATTCCCCCCGATCTGTCCCCGCAGGGACAGTGATCCCGGCTTGGGCAAGGTGTCCCCGTGGGGACACCCCCTGCCCCGGCGCAATTCAGTCAGCCGTCCAACTCGCGAAAGAACGCCTTCACAGCCTCCTCCAACCGATGGCGATCCACATTGGAAAAGTCGCGCGCGATACGCATCTCGATCCGGCCTTCGGACGCGGCGCAGCGGACCGTGCCGCCCTTCACATCCTGACGGAATGTTGTCTTGGCGACGCCCTTGGGTTTTGGCTCGGATGGCTTGCGCGCCGAGGGTTGCGGAGACGCCTGTTCGCGCAACACCGCAAGTTCCGCCTCAGGAGTGGTCACTAATGCAGCCGCTAGAGCCGCTCTGACCTTCGCAGCCGCCCCGTCTTCGGACATCAGACGTTTTTCCAGCATTAGACCCAAAGCCCGCGGAATAGCCTCAGGAAACTTCAAATGCGAGCCAATCGCGTCCAGTAGTGCCATAAAATGTTTGATATAGCTTCGCTTTTGACGGGACACAGACCCAAACAGCGCCGTTAGAGCCTGATCTGCATCCTGCGCCGAGGTTTCTGGATCGGCGACATAACCACGCGCCAATTCCGCCATCTCGGCAAAGGAAATATCGCGCCGCACAAGGTTTTCGTCGACCATCCGGCGATAGAGCAACTCAAGCTCTTCGCCATGCGCCATCAGCCCTGCAGGGATACGCGCAAAGCGCTCGTCGCCGGTTTCATCAAACAGTTCCTGAAACGCAGACAAGCGGCGGAACCCCTGAACCAGCTCAAAGACCCCCTCGCCCACCTGCTCGACCCGGATCGGGTTTGACAGGCCGACGTCGCGGATCGAGGCTTTCAACTCGTCCAGATCTTCGTCCCGACCCTGTTTGCGATCGCGCGTCAGCTTGTCGGCCCGTATGGCGTCCAGCGGGATCAGATCCGTGATCAGCCCCGCCTTTTTCAGCCGCACATGTTCGTGGGCCAGCCGGTCGTTTTCGGCGCGTATGCTCGCCTCGACCGTTTTGCGTTCCTCCAGCGCTGCGGCATTTTCCGAGATCGCCGAGGCCATCGGACCGCGACGGTGTTCGACCGCCGGTTCCGCGGGCGGCTCGGCCGCGGGTGTGTCAGCTTCCGGGAAGTCGATGTCAAAGACGCGACGTTTGCTCATGCTCTATCCTCCAGCTTGTCCCAGGCGGTCAGCAGGTTGTCCCTGAATTCTTCATACGCGGTGTCAAACGACCCCCGCGCCCGCCGCCAAGTTTCCCGCGTCATATCGCGGTAATCGATTTCATAGATCGAACTGAGAAAGCGGCCAGATTGCTCTACCGCGCGCGTCATCTCGATCGGATGTTCGGCCAAGCGTTCCCCAAAAACCTTACCAAATGCCGTGCGCATCGCACGGTGCAAATCGTTGGACGCCTCATAGCGGGTCAACAGGAACCGCACGTCGGCAAACACTTTGGGAAGCGACATTGTCCCCGCGGGGACAGAATTGGTGAACCGCGCCAAATCCTCCAGCGCCTCAGAGAGCTGACCGATGAAGGACGTGGTGCTGTCATATTCCCAATAACCTGGGCCTGACGGGATATAGAGCACATCGGCCGCAAATACTGCGTTCATGGACTGATAGCCAATCGCGGGCGGGCAATCGAAAATGATCATGTCATAGGCGTCATCCGCAAGGCCATCGAGGAACCGCGAGACGGCAGCGAAAAACGACCATTCCGGGTTTACATGCCGATACTGCGCGGACGCAAATTCCACGAAGGCCGCATTGGCGCAGCTGGGGATGATGTCGATCGTCGGCCAACATGTCGGCTTAATGAAGTCCGAGTTGCGAAGATCGGACAGGCCCATATCGGTGATCGCGGCGGGCAGGCGGCGTTGGGGCAGGGCGGTTCCGCTTTCGGCTCCCGCAACCGCGCTGTTCATCCGCTCGGTCTCTTGAATAAGGTCGCGCGCCATGACGCCCCAGACGGTGTATTCCTCGGCCACGTCAGTCAGGCCCATCGAATGGCTCAGCGTCGCTTGCGGGTCGAAATCCACACAAAGCACGCGATAGCCATCCAATGCCGCGGCATGCGCGAAGTGAAGCGCAACGGTGGATTTGCCCGCACCGCCTTTGAAATTCGCCACCGCCGCCCGAATCGCGCGCTTGCCCGCGGGCCGTTTTGGCATCATCGATTTTCGGTTGATGCGAATGCGGCGGCGCAGCTCGTTGATCTCTTCCAACGTGTACCATCGCTGTCGTCCGTCGCCTTCAACCAGCCCTTGGGGCAGGGAGGGGTCTGCTGCCAGACGTCCGCGCAAGGTGGACTGATTGACCTTAAAGATCAGCTCGGCCACCTCCCATGATGAAAAGCGGCGCAGCGTCTTTTCCATCTCGGGTGAGTATGTCTGCTGCCTGATCCATCCCTGCATTTTCAGCGATTGTGCCTGCAATTGCGCCAAATCTTCGTGGGTAAACATCCTGACTCCTGCTCTTATAGGACGTAAATTATCTGCGCTTTCTGATTTACGCGGAATTCGGCAAAAAAGCAAAAGGGAATTGCTGATTGGGCAACAAGACACCGCCCCAAGGGGACAGCGTTGTTTTTAAACGATTTTCCCTGAAATCTGCCTGTTCCGGCTTGAATAGAGGGACACAAGATGTGCTAATCGAACCTAATAGGGGACATATATCCTGTAATAGGGGACATACAGCGTGTCCCCCTATACCAATAAACCCTTTTTCTTTTTTGATTTGAAAAGGTTTAGAGGGGCCAAGAGGCAAGGGGCTTGACAGAATCGCACCCAAGGACGCAAATCGTAACAGAGTTGGCAAAAGCGTTGAGTTCGACGTAATATGCCTTCCAATGACCGAACGTTAGATTCGGCGAATGATAACACATCCGGGCAAAGATCCGGGCCGGACACTCTCCGGGATCGAGGCAACCGCGAATGCGGACAGAACAGGCAAGCCGAGGGCGGTATGCAGCAGCTCAGGGCAACGGGTCGTCATGCGGCCGCGTTGAAATATGATCTTCTCACGGCGATGGGCGCGTTTGCCTTGGCCGAAGGGAAAGGACCGCAACGGTTGGTGTTGCGCCTGATGACCTTGGTCACAGCGCGCTACAATTGGGCCCGCAATGAACTGACCGTCGGCCAGCGCGAAATTGCGCGGCTGTGGTCGGTCGATGAACGCACCGTGAAACGCGAGATGGCGAAGCTTCGCGCGATGGGTTGGCTGGTCGTCAAACGACAGGGATCGCGGGGACGGGTCACGCAATACCAGCTGGACATCGAAAAGATCCTGCGCACCACGCGCGACCAGTGGGCGGCAATCGGGCCCGACTACGAACAGCGGATGACGCGGGACGAGACCAAGGATGACAACGTCGTGCCATTGCCGGTCGGGGCGTCCCGTGGCGGGGCAGGGGGGGCGGATGCACCGCCACCCGACATGTCAGACGGGACCGAGTGGTCGACGGTGCAAACCCTGCTGCACACCGAGGATCAGACCCTATTCAACGCATGGTTCCGTGCCCTGACGCGGGAGGCGCGAGAAGGCGACAAGCTGATCCTGAAAGCGCCCAGCCGGTTTCATGCGGATTACGTGGACACGCATTTCAGGACGCGGATTCTTTATGCGTGTCAGTCCGTTGATAGCAGTGTGGGAGAGATTGCGATTAGGCATTGAGGGGTTTGGGATTTGTGGAACGGGCCAATGACAGCTTTGAACCCACTTTGCCAAATCTCTGCAGGATGGCAGAGGTCTGCCTGTCGCGTAGCTACCCAGTACGAGGCAAGGCAAACAGAGACTACTCTTCGGAAACATGGCACAAAAACGTTCAGCTGTTTGGGCAGCTTTGGCTGGTGGACTATGTCTGCTGGGCGGGCAAATGGTTGTGTCGTCGCTCGCAGCGATGAACTATGATCACGAAAGCCATAGTTTAGCCGATTTTTCGCGCTAGAGTTACAAGCCTACGTTTTTTTTTCGGGATAGGGTTAATGGTAAGCAAGAACGATTTTAGGGAAAGACTGGCAAAGATTGCACCGCGGAACCATCGCAAAACAAACCGCGAGACCCACCGTGATCAAGACCAGTCCTTGATCCCTTGGCTCGTCTCTTCATTTTTAGACATCGTTTTCAATGGGTGGTGGTTTTTCTTGTCTGGTTTGGCATTCGCGGCCCTAGCAGCTTTTTTCTTTTTGGATTTTGTAGGGTTCCAAGTCGGTTTGTTGGCGATCTTGGCGCTTGCCGCATTTCTTTACTTCGTCTTGAAAGCCGAGCTCTAGAAAGCCCGCGTTGTCCGCAAAGCGGGCATTCCACAAACACCCAGCAGGGCAGGGGCCTACCCTCCCGCCACATGCAAATCGACCATCCGCTGCACCATCGGGGCGAAGTGCCAATAGTCCGGCGTCTCCATATCGTCGCGTTTTCCGGCCTCGTCCAGATACCGTACCGCGATGATTTGATCGAGGTTTGGGTTTTCCTCAAACGCCGCTACTTCTTCGCCAGTCATAGGCCCGCCTTGAAGCTCTAGCGTATGCGCAGACGCCGCGCTGAGCCGCTTGAAATACGAGGGCTTCGTGGCACAAAGGTATCGCTTTGCGGCGACGTGAAACCGCACGCAATCGGTGATGACGCTTGGAAAGAACTGCTCCAACACTTCAGCGCCCGCGTCTTCGTGGTGACGATCTTCGGTGTCATCGGGGTGGTAGGTGCCAAACTCGGATGTGAAATGGCCGATGTCATGCAGCAGCGCGCCGACGATGATTTCCTCGCTTTGGCCGTTTTGCTCGGCGATGGTGGCACCTTGCAGCATGTGCTGCGCCATGGTGACGGGTTCGCCCAGGTATTCCTCGCCGCCGCGACGTTCAAAAATGCCGCCGATGAAATCGACAATGTTGTCGGGTGTCAGCTGTTTGATATCGGGTTTCATTCTGCGGCCTCCAAGCTGTCGGCGCGGCACATGGCGGCGTAGGTTGATCGTAGCCCGTCCTTGTCGGAATAACAGCCCTGAAGCCAACGCGTGCCAGTGCCGGAATAGGCTTTGCGCGCGTGCAGGACGCGTGTGTTGTCGACCACGAACGCCTCGCCGGGTTCCAGCCGGAAGGTCACTTCCATGGCGGGATCGTCAATGATTTCGCCCAAACGGCGGTAGGCGGCGTAATAGGTATGCATGTCGTCAAAAGGGACGTCGGTGACGGCACCAAGCGAGCGGTTGTTGAAGCGCACGGCAACCAGTTCTCCATCCGGGGCAAGTTCGATCATCGGGCGGCGTGATTGCAGGCAAACATCGGCTTCGCCTGAGTATTCAAACCGGGCGCAATAGGATGACAACACGAGGAAATAGTCAGGGTTTTCGTCCCGCAGACGCTCGGCGCAGGCGAACCCGTCGACCACCATGTTTTCCCCACCCGCCGCAGAGCTTTCAAGGCAATAGAGCACCTGAACTGACGGCACCGGGTCGCGATACGGGTTGTCAGTGTGGGCTTGCAGACCCAAGCCGGTGTAGGCGAGGTTGGTTGGGTTCACTTCCGTGCGGACCTCAAATTTCGGGCCGTAATTTGTCTTGCGCACGTAACCGAACAGGTCGACCACTTTGAACAGCGCGCCGTCTTCGACCGGGGCGTTCACCAGCTTGCCGAAACCGTAGCGGTTGACCAGAGCGAGCCAGTCGCGTAGCGCCGCGCCGCCGTTGGACATGGCCGCGAAATCACCGGTGGGGACTGCGCCCATCAATTGGGCGTCCCAGGTCTCTAACCCGTCGCCAATCCAGCCGGGAACCGCCGGGGCAGGGCGGTCATAGGCGTGGTCGATCAGCCACCCGGCGTCATAGGTGATGGTTTTGTCTTCCGGGGCGAAGGTGAGGTTGATCTGATCGCCTTCAACGGCAGCGCCGGTGATCTTTGTGTCCGCCGGAATGTCGCGCAGGGCTACCAAGCGCTGGCCATTGCCGGGCGCGCGGGTGTCTTCGTCCCATGCATTGTCGCGCAGCCACATGGCGTGAAAGCGAAGGGGGCCGTTTGGGGTGGCTAGGGTCAGAACCTGACCATCGGAAGAGTGTGCTGCCTGAAACATCGTTAGGTGGCCTTCTTGCTGATATTTTTCGCTGACAGCATCCCCGGAATAATAGATAAGCACAATTTAGAGGAAACGCCCCTGAGATACGGATGTGGTTATGGTTAACGCTCCACTTTCAAATCTGCCCCTCGATTGGGTCCGCGCGTTCGAAGCGGCGGGGCGCACCGGCAGTTTCACCGCGGCGGCGGCGGAAACGGGTCTGACACAGGCCGCGATCAGTCAGCGGATTGGCAATCTGGAGGCACGGTTGGGCGCGACCCTGTTCATTCGGCAGCCGCGTGGCGTGGTGTTGTCGGTCGAAGGCGAGGCATGGCTGCCTTACGTGACCCACGCGCTTGGCACGCTGCGCCAAAGCTCGGAGGAGCTGTTTGGCATTCAACGCCGGCGGGTGACGGTCTGGGCCAGTGCCTCGGTCCTGCAATTGTGGATCGCGCCGCGTCTGGCGGGGTTGACGCTGGGCGATCAGGTGGAGCTGTCGTTCAAAACCATGGTGCTGGCCTCTGACGATGGGCCGGGGGCGTCAGGCGTGCGCATCCGCTATGGCAATGGCGATTGGGACATCGCCCACCGGGCCCGGCTGTATGACGAGGCGCTGACGCCGGTTGTTGCGCCCGCGTTGCTGCAGACCGCAGGGCAGGGCGGCTGGCAGGGTTTGCCCCGGCTGGGATTGTCTGGCCCACGTGGTGGATGGCACGATTGGGCGGCGGCCACCGGGGATGCACCGATGCCGGTGCCGCAGATCCGGTTTGATACGTTCACAGCGGCCCTGTCAGCGGCCGAGGCGGGCGCTGGCGTGCTTTTGGCGTCGCTTCCCTTGGTGCAGGCCCATTTGGACGCAGGGCGGCTTGTCAGCGTGTCTGAGCAGGTGTTGCCGTCGGAAAACTCCTATTGGATGGTAGCCGGGGATCGCGATGTGACCCGCCGCCAGTGGGAGGCGCTGACCCGGCAGTTCTGCACTTGACCTTACGTAAGGTAAAAGCACGCCAAATGCATTTTCTTGCGGCATTCCGTTCTGTCCCCCGCTAAAAGGCGCGTGACCGGGTGACGAAAGGGCCAGTGTTCGCGTGAAAGATACGTCAGTTACCGCACAGATCCGTTTTGACGCTGTCGATCAGTTGATCGACGGGCGGGCGATACTGTCTGGCGTCTCGGTCGATCTGAATGCGCGGCGCATTGGCGTCATCGGGCGCAACGGGTCGGGCAAGACCACCTTTGCGCGGCTGTTGGCCGGGCTGGTTGCACCGACCGCTGGCGCCGTCACCATTGACGGGATCAACCCGGCAAAAGACCGGCGCGCGGCGTTGGCGCTGGTCGGTATTCTTTTTCAAAACCCCGATCACCAGATCATCTTTCCGACCGTGATCGAGGAAGTCGCCTTTGGCTTGCGCCAACTGGGGCAAGATGACCCCGACGCCCGCGCGCTTGCGGTGTTGGAGCGGTTCGGCAAGGCCCATTGGCGCGACGCCCATGTGCATTCCCTGTCGCAAGGCCAAAAGCAGCTGGTGTGCCTGATGTCGATCCTGGCGATGACGCCGCGCATCCTGATCCTTGATGAACCCTTCGCCGGGCTGGACATTCCGACCCGGATGCAGTTGGCCCGCTATCTGGACCGCTATGACGGAACGCTGGTGCATGTCTCGCACGATCCGCGTGATCTGGCGGGCTATGATCAGGTGCTGTGGCTGGATCGCGGGGCGTTGCAAGCACAGGGTGTTGCGGGCGATGTTCTGGCGGCCTTTACGGATGATATGACCAAGCAAGGGGAAGGCGATGATATCTCTGACCTCTCCCGTTAGGACGCGCGCCCATGACTGGCCCGCCGGGGCAAAGCTGGCGGCGCTGTGTGCGGCGACGGTGTTGTTGTTCAAGGCGCAAAGCCTGTGGGTTCACGGGGCGGCATTTGTGACGATGCTGGCGCTGTATCGGCTGCCCGGTGAGGTGTTCTTCCGTGCCGGACTGCGCGCCCTGAAAGTTCTGTGGCCCTTCGTGCTGATTCTGTCGCTTTACCACCTCGTGACCCGCACGCCCTATGAGGGTGGGGTGATAGTGTTGCGGATGGTCACTGCGGTCGGGCTGGCCACCCTGGTCACCATGACGACGCAATTGTCGGACCTGATCGCGGTGGTGCGCTGGCTGGCCACACCACTGCGCGCACTGGGTCTGAAAACCACCTATCTTGAGACCGCGATTGCGCTGGTCATCCGTTTTACGCCCGTGCTACTGGCCAAGGGAACGAAACTGATCGACGCGTGGCGCGCCCGGTCCCCGCGCCGGCCCGGCTGGCGGATTATCCTACCGTTTACGGTCCTGGCGCTTGACGACGCGGACCACATCGCCGACGCGCTGCGCGCGCGAGGCGGATTTGATGCTATGAAGGACTGAAGCATGGAAAAGAATGTCACCCTGATCGCCTTGTTTGCCGCGTTGATTGCGGCCTTGGGTCTGATCCCACAAATCGCGTTGCCCTTTGGTGTGCCGATCACTGCCCAAAGCCTTGGCATCATGCTGTGTGGCACGGTGCTGGGCGCAAAACGCGGCGCGCTGGCGGTGTTTCTGTTCCTGCTTCTGGTTGCACTGGGTTTGCCGCTTCTGGCCGGTGGACGTGGTGGTCTGGGCGGGTTTACCAGCCCCACCGCTGGCTTCCTTGTTGGCTTCCCGATTGCGGCATTCGTCACTGGCCTGATCACCGAAAAATGGCGCAAGGGCCCGCTGGCGGTCAGCGCCGGTGTCGCCTCGGTTATTGGGGGGATTGTGGTGCTTTACATCTTCGGGATTGCGGGCCTGTCGATGGTGCTGGGCAAAACCGTGCCAGAGGCCACCGCGCTGGTATCGGCCTTCATCCCCGGTGACATCCTGAAAGCCGCGATTGCCGGGATGCTGACAGCCGCCTTGGCCAAGGCCCGTCCGGCCAGCGTTCTGTCGCGCGCCTGATGAGGCTTGGTTATACGATCGCACCCGGGCGCGGTGAAACGAACCTGCTGCTGGCCGAGATTGCCGGGCAGTTGGCCGCGCGAGGCGTGCGCATTGTCGGCACGGTTCAGATCGACACTGATCGTAGCGATGGGCACAAATGCGACATGGATGTGCAGGTGCTGCCCGAAGGCAAGATCATCCGCATTTCACAGGATCTTGGCACCGCTTCGCGGGGCTGCCGTCTGAACGCCGAGGCGCTGGAAACCGCCGTCGCCGATACCGAGGCAGCGCTTGTCGAGGGTGCCGATCTGTTGCTGATCAACAAGTTCGGCAAACACGAAGCAGAAGGGCGCGGCTTTCGCGGTGTGATCGCCGAGGCGTTGGCGCGCGACATCCCGGTTCTGGCCGGTGTGAACAAGCTGAACCACGTGGCGTTTTTGGACTTCTGCGGTGAACAGGCTGAAGAACTGCCCGCCAATACCGCCGCGTTGAAAACATGGCTGGATGA
>NZ_CP081153.1:2872500-2880000 GCF_025140835.1 Aliiroseovarius sp. M344 | reverse complement strand
TCTGCGATCTGGTTCTTCGGAACAGTTAGGAAGCGCGGGAAAGTATGCTTTTGGTCCAGATTGCCCCTTCTGGGGTAAGAGGTCAGATATACAAAAGGTCTGTCTTCTTCTGGATCAAATCAAGCGCGAGAAGGGCGTTTGGTGAATGCCTTGGCAGTAAGAGGCGATGAAGGACGTGATACTCTGCGATAAGCTTTGGGAAGGTGAGAATAGCCGTTATACCCAAAGATCTCCGAATGGGGCAACCCACCTGACAGTTTGATATAATTGCTTAGATACTTTCGAGTATTTGTGGCAGCTTATATCTTTCTGAGACAGGTATTTATAGACTGAATACATAGGTTTATAAAAGCAAACCCGGGGAACTGAAACATCTAAGTACCCGGAGGAAAGGACATCAATTGATACTCCCCTAGTAGCGGCGAGCGAACGGGGACCAGCCGAGCCATGAGTGTGGATAGAATGTGTTGGAAAGCACAACCATAGTGGGTGACAGTCCCGTATATGAAGCATGATTGGACGTATTAAGTAGGGCGGAACACGTGAAATTCTGTCTGAAGATCGGAGGACCACCTTCGAAGGCTAAGTACTCCTTACTGACCGATAGTGAACCAGTACCGTGAGGGAAAGGTGAAAAGCACCCCGACGAGGGGAGTGAAACAGTACCTGAAACCGAACGCCTACAATCAGTCGGAGGCCCCTTGAGGGCTGACGGCGTACCTTTTGTATAATGGGTCATCGACTTGGTCTATCTAGCAAGCTTAAGCCGTTAGGTGTAGGCGCAGCGAAAGCGAGTCTTAATAGGGCGAATGAGTTAGGTGGATCAGACCCGAAACCGAGTGATCTAGGCATGGCCAGGTTGAAGGTGCGGTAACACGCACTGGAGGACCGAACCCACATCTGTTGAAAAAGATCGGGATGAGCTGTGCCTAGGGGTGAAAGGCCAATCAAACTCGGAGATAGCTGGTTCTCTGCGAAATCTATTTAGGTAGAGCGTCATACGAATACTCTCGGGGGTAGAGCACTGAATGGGTAATGGGGGCCTACAGCCTTACTGATCCTAATCAAACTCCGAATACCGAGAAGTACTATATGGCAGACACACAGCGGATGCTAACGTCCGTTGTGGAGAGGGAAACAACCCTGACCTACAGCTAAGGCCCCTAATTCATGGCTAAGTGGGAAAGCAGGTGAGACGACCAAAACAACCAGGAGGTTGGCTTAGAAGCAGCCATCCTTTAAAGATAGCGTAACAGCTCACTGGTCTAATTTAAGTTGTCTTGCGGCGAAGATGTACCGGGGCTCAAGCCATGAGCCGAAGCTTAGGGTGTGCACTTATGTGCACGCGGTAGCAGAGCGTAGTGTGACATAGTTCCGTTCCTCATTAATGCCTTCGGGCATGTTTGAGGATTGGAGCTTTCTGTGAAGCCGGCGCGTGAGCGATCCGGTGGAGAGATCACTAGTGAGAATGATGACATGAGTAGCGACAAACAGGGTGAGAGACCCTGTCGCCGAAAATCCAAGGGTTCCTGCTTAAAGCTAATCTGAGCAGGGTAAGCCGACCCCTAAGGCGAGGCCGAAAGGCGTAGTCGATGGGAACCAGGTTAATATTCCTGGGCCATGAGGTGGTGACGGATCTCGAAGGTAGTTCATCCTTATCGGATTGAATGGGCTGCTAAGAGGTTCCTGGAAATAGCCCCTCTATTAGATCGTACCCTAAACCGACACAGGTGGATAGGTAGAGTATACCAAGGCGCTTGAGAGAACGATGTTGAAGGAACTCGGCAAAATACCTCCGTAAGTTCGCGAGAAGGAGGCCCAGTTTCTACGCAAGTATTGACTGGGGGCACAAACTAGGGGGTGGCGACTGTTTACTAAAAACACAGGGCTCTGCGAAGTCGCAAGACGACGTATAGGGTCTGACGCCTGCCCGGTGCCGGAAGGTTAAAAGGAGGAGTGCAAGCTCCGAATTGAAGCCCCGGTAAACGGCGGCCGTAACTATAACGGTCCTAAGGTAGCGAAATTCCTTGTCGGGTAAGTTCCGACCTGCACGAATGGCGTAACGACTTCCCCGCTGTCTCCAACATCGACTCAGCGAAATTGAATTGCCTGTCAAGATGCAGGCTTCCCGCGGTTAGACGGAAAGACCCCGTGCACCTTTACTACAGCTTCGCACTGGCATCAGATACAATATGTGCAGAATAGGTGGTAGGCTTTGAAGCAGGAACGCTAGTTTCTGTGGAGCCTCCTTTGAGATACCACCCTTGTTTTGTTTGATGTCTAACCGCGGTCCGTTATCCGGATCCGGGACCCTGCGTGGCGGGTAGTTTGACTGGGGCGGTCGCCTCCTAAAGAGTAACGGAGGCGCGCGAAGGTTGGCTCAGAGCGGTCGGAAATCGCTCGTTGAGTGCAATGGCAGAAGCCAGCCTGACTGCGAGACTGACAAGTCGAGCAGAGTCGAAAGACGGCCATAGTGATCCGGTGGTCCCGAGTGGAAGGGCCATCGCTCAACGGATAAAAGGTACGCCGGGGATAACAGGCTGATACTGCCCAAGAGTCCATATCGACGGCAGTGTTTGGCACCTCGATGTCGGCTCATCTCATCCTGGGGCTGGAGCAGGTCCCAAGGGTACGGCTGTTCGCCGTTTAAAGAGGTACGTGAGCTGGGTTTAGAACGTCGTGAGACAGTTCGGTCCCTATCTGCCGTGGGTGTAGGATACTTGAGAGGAGTTGCCCCTAGTACGAGAGGACCGGGGTGAACGAACCACTGGTGGACCAGTTGTCGTGCCAACGGCAGTGCTGGGTAGCTATGTTCGGACAGGATAACCGCTGAAGGCATCTAAGCGGGAAGCCCCCCTCAAAACAAGGTATCCCTGAGGACCGTGGAAGACTACCACGTCGATAGGCCGGAGATGTAAGCGCAGCAATGCGTTCAGTTGACCGGTACTAATTGTCCGATAGGCTTGATTTGATCCAGTAGAAGCTAGACACTTTTACGATCACTCAAAAGCATACACACCTAAGTGTACTGACTTGGAACTGGAGAGAAGCAAACAAAAGCATCGCTCCAATTAGCTCTTTCCTCGGTTTGGTGGTCACAGCACAAGTGAAACACCCGATCCCATCCCGAACTCGGAAGTTAAGCACTGTCGCGCCAATGGTACTGCGTCTTAAGACGTGGGAGAGTAGGTCACCGCCAAACCTAGAAAAGAGCTAATTCTCTCAAATACGATATCAACACAAACAAACCGCCGGTAGCTGAATAAGCTGCCGGCGGTTTTGCGTTCAGGGGGGGGAGTACAGTAATCCGCGTCCAGTCTAAAATCCGCTCGAAGAACCAAGCATCTCGCCGTAAGGTGGTGGGGAAGATTGATTTGGTTGGTTCAGACATGGTGTCGCGAAGATTATTCATGAGCATGTTGCTCCTGACCGCTTTGACTGCCGCATGGGCAGAACAGGCATCGGCGCAGGAGAAAAACATCCCCTACTGCCTGCACACAGAAGAACTTGCGCCACATGGGATTGTCCTAAAGATGGGAGAGGCATACTACCGGGCGTGTCGCCCTCGCGGCGGGGGAGGAGATCTTCCCTGGCATCAGTTTATTTTGCGCATCAACCCCGCGGTTGTTCCCGACCTGATGTCACGATACTCGCCAACAAATCTGAGAGTGATGGAGAGAGTAGATGGAACCGATCGCCTCAAGAATGCAATCAGAAACAAACCTATCACCGGTATCAGGCTCTTTGGCGGAGTGGAGTATGAAGCCCATGAGTTCACCAACGCTCATTCCGGAGATAAGCCCGCTGGCGGTGTCTATATCTATCGACCGACCGAAGATAGCGACATCCCCTTCCATTGGGTCAACTGCAAGGGCTGGGCGCACATGGAAGAAGGTCGATCCTTGAACTGCTCGGTCTACATCAGAAACGACAATATCGTTGCAAAACTTTTGTTCATCGGCAGCAAGGAACGCGGCACGGCATTTGTCGATCATTTTCCGGGGTTCGCGCAGGACATCGAAAAGGTGCTTGCGGTGGCCAACGTGACGGACCGGCTCGACGAGATGGAGGCATTTCTGGATATTGTTGAGTAAGATCTCACCGTCATTTTATCAGACATCCCCATCCTCATCTCATTGGCAAAACCGGTCACTATGGTGTAGAACAAAAAGAGAACATAAGTCGGATTCTCTGTGGGATGTATGCCAGAAACTCTTTCCATAAAACGCGCGCGGCGCAGGGCGGGGCACGGGGTGCAGGACAAACGCACCTTGTCCGAGGTGTTTCCGTCAACCGCTACCGATGCCGGGGCGGTGGGGTTTGTGCTTGCGACTCTCGCGCGAAAATCTGGTCCCGTTTTGTGGGTTCAGGATCGGCTGTCGTTCAAAGAAACGGGACGGCCTTATTTACCGGGGATCGGGGCGCAGCGGCCGGTGGTGCGGGTGGCAACCGGGCGACCTGCCGATGTGCTGTGGGCTATGGAAGAAGGCTTGCGGTGCAAGGCGTTAGCGGCGGTGATCGGCGAGGTTTGGGGCGACCCGGCTGTGCTCGACTTCACCGCCAGCAAGCGGCTTGCCTTGCGGGCCGAAGCGGCGGGCGTGGCCTGTTGGTTGATCCGACGCGCTGCCAGCCCGGACCTGAGTGCGGCGCGCGACCGGTGGCGCATCACCTCGTTGCCCTCGGCGTTGCATCCGGACGACCCGACCGCGCCGGGCGATCCCCGCTGGCGGGCCGAGCTGTTCAAGTCCCGCACCCGCAAGCCCGGCACATGGGGGGTGAGTTATGACCGGGCGGCGAATCGCCTCGATTTCGATGCCCCATTTCGCGATGGAGCGGTGGCAGAAGGTGATGGAGCGCCAAGGCAGCGCGCCGCCCGATGATGTGCCTGTCGTGCTTGTGGTCGATGGGGCGCATGGGCAGGTGATCCATGCCGCGAACCGGGCGGCGCGCACGATGGGGGTCACGCAGGGGGCACGCGTCGTGGATATGCGCGCGGTTTGCCCGACATTGCGGGTGGAATATGCGGATATTGCCGGGGACAAGCTTGCGCTGGACCGTTTGTCCCTTTGGGTGCGGCGCTGGTGTCCCTGGACCGTGGTTGATGGGGCGAATGGGCTGATCCTTGACACCACGGGCTGTGATCATCTGTTCGGCGGCGAGGCAGCGATGTTGATCGACATGGAAACGCGCCTGTCCTTGCTGGGGGTGACCTCGTATCTGGCGATCGCGCCGACTTGGGGGGCGGCGTGGGGGTTGGCGCGATTTGGGTCCGTGCGCGCAATCTGCAATGAGGCTGAGATAGCCCAACAGCTTGCTCCTTTATCCGTGGCGGCTTTGCGCCTGAATGCAGATACGTTGCTTTTGCTACGGCGGCTTGGGTTGAAAACTATTGGCCAGCTGGACGAGGTTCCACGCCTGTCGCTGACCCGGCGGTTTGTGCGCGCCGCCCTTGGTGCCAATCCGCTGATGCGGCTGGATCAGGCGATGGGGCGGCTGGCCGAACCGGTGGCCAGTGTCGACGCGCGACCCCCGATCCGCGCGCAGATGCGCCTGCCCGAACCAATACTGGATCCAACCGCCTATTTGCTTACGCTGTGTGAGGATGTGTGCAGGCAATTGGCAGACGGGGGGCTTGGCTGCCGTCGCTTGCATCTGACGGTCTATCGCACAGATGGCGAGGTGCGCCGGCTTGAGGTTGCCACCGCTTCCGCCAGTCGCGATGCCCCCCACCTGTGCCGACTGTTCGATGACAAGCTGGAGCGGATTGATCCGGGCTTCGGTTTTGACCTGATCACGTTAGAGGCCGGGATGGTCGAGCAGATGAACACTGTTCAGGTCCGGCTGGATGGGCGCAGCGACGAAGGGGTGCCGTTACCTCAGTTGATCGACCGGCTGACGGCGCGACTTGGGGCCGGTGCGGTCCAGCGTCCGGTTTTGCAGGCAAGCCATGTGCCAGAACGGGCCGAACACTGGGTTGGGGCGTTGGGCGCTGTGGCCCCGGCAACGGATGGGACCGTTTTACCTTTGAAAGATCGTCCCATCCGCATCATGCAGCCCCCCGAAGAGGTGCGCGTGCTGTACGCCGTGCCCGAAGGCCCGCCCGCGCAGTTCATCTGGCGGCGGCAAACGCACCGGGTGGCGCGTTATACCGGGCCGGAACGGATCGCGCCGGAATGGTGGTGTGATCGGCCCAACACCCGTTTGCGCGATTACTTCAAAGTGGAAGATCAGGCCGGACGGCGCCTGTGGCTCTATCGCGAAGGCTTGCATGAAGATGGGCGCGGCGGGGACCCCCGTTGGTTTGTCCACGGGATGTTTGCCTGATGCCTGATATGGACAACCGAACCCCTCGGCGCACCTTATCCGAAGATGGGTTTTCCCCCAACCCGCGCACGGGCTTTGTCGAGCTTGGGGTGACGACGTGCTTTTCCTTTCTTCACGGCGCGTCTGACGCGGTCGATCTGACGCGCACCGCTTGGGAGCTTGGATATGACGCGTTGGGGGTTGCGGATCTGAACACGATGGCGGGGGTCGTGCGCCTCCACGCCCAGGCGCGCAAGGCGTGTTTGCGTCCGATCATTGGCTGCCGGTTAAAGCTGGTCAGCGGCGAGGAATTTCTTGCCTATCCCTGCGACCGGGCGGCCTATGGCCGTCTATGCACCTTGCTGTCCAAGGGCAAGATGCGGGATGTGGATGGCGGTTGGCAGGCAAAGGGTGCTTGTGACATCACGCTTGATGATCTGGCTGGCCACAGCGAAGGCGTGCAGTTAATTGCCTGCCCCGGCGAGGATCTGGCGTATTTCGCTGCCGGTCTGCGTCGTCTGGCGCGCGCGCTTCCAACGCTTCGCCACATTGCGGTCAGCTATCTTTATCGCGGCACGGACCGTGCGCGGATCAATCGGTTGGATGGGTTGGCGAAAGAATACGGGCTGTGCATCCTCGCCACCAATGATGTGCATTATCACGCGCCGGATCGGCGGCCATTGCAGGATGTCATGACCTGCATTCTGCACAAGACCACGATCACCAAAGCCGGGTTCCTGCTGGATGCCAATGCCGAACGCCACCTGAAATCGCCCGCACAGATGGAGGCCCTGTTTGCCGAGTGGCCCCATGCCATTCGCGCCACCCGCAAGGTCGCGGATGCCTGCCGGTTTGATCTGCGCGAGCTGTCTTATGAATACCCGAAAAAGAACATTCCCAATGGGCGCACGGCGCAGGATTACCTGACCGAACTGACATGGAAGGGGGCGGCCTGGCGCTATCCCGATGGTGTGCCGGACAAGGTGCGCGCGACGCTGGAAAAAGAGCTGGCGATGATCGCCAAGTGCAATGTCCCGCAATATTTCCTGACCATATATGACGTGATCCAGTATGCGCGCCATGGTGTGGGCACGCCGATCCTGTGTCAGGGGCGGGGGTCCGCGGCGAACTCTGCCGTCTGCTATGTGTTGGGCATCACCGCCGTGGACCCGGCCACCAATGACCTTCTGTTTGAAC